>JASHQZ010000277.1 GCA_030038835.1 candidate division FCPU426 bacterium | reverse complement strand
CGCCTGCAGGGAGGCTTTGACCTCGGCTTCCACCTTCTGCCGGATGGAGGCCTCTAGGACCTTTAAAAGCTCGTTCTGGTCCGCCCCGACCGCGAAGGCGGGTGAGCCGGCCTGTGCAGCGGGGGCCTGGGTCGGGGCCACAACGGGAACGGCCTGCGGCGCCGCCGCCTGCCAATCCTCCTCCGAAGCCAGCTCGGTCTTAATGCCCTTGCTGTCACCGAAAACCATGGAAACGAAGTCCCGGACCTTGTCGTGATAGACTTTGAGGCCGACCTCGATTTCCTTCAAATCGTCCGCCGTGTGGGCGTAAACGACCAGGTTGTACTTGGTTACTTCCTTGATCCGCGCGGTTTGGAGGTGTTCGAAGAGTCGCGGTTCACGGACTTGGACGAGCTTGAGGAAGGCTTCCCACTGGTTTTGGAGTTCGGGTGCGACGGCCGCCATAGGGGCTCCCGGTCGTTTTCTCTTAACTGTCTTAGCAGGCGCGGAAGAAGGGGTAATAAGTCCCCCGCCAGCAACCCGTCGGGGCCGAGTCTGCGGCTGGCTTTTTCACCCGCCAGGCCGTGGAGGTAAACCCCGGCAGTGGCCGCGTCAAAGGGCGAAAGACGCTGCGCCAAAAGGCCGCCCACGATCCCGGAAAGGACATCCCCGGTGCCGCCCGTGGCCAAGCCGCGGTTCCCGGTAGGATTGACGCGGACCCGGCCGTCGGGGCTGGCGATCACGGTATAACGCCCCTTAAGCACAGCCGTCACATTATAGCCTTCGGCAATTTGCTTCGCAACTTTCACCCGGTTTTGCTCCACTTCGGTAATGGTGGTCTTTAAAAGCCACGCCGCCTCGCCGGGATGGGGCGTTAAAACCGCCGGAACCCGGACAGCCTTGAAGATATCCAGCTGCCCCCCCAACAAGTTGAGGGCGTCGGCGTCCACCACCATGGGCACGGTGAGCTTGGTGAGCACCTCCCGCAGCAGTTGGGCCGTTTCCCGGTGGCGGCCGATGCCGGGGCCGATGACCACTGCGTTGACGTTGGCGGTCAGGTAAAGGATGCGGCCCGTGGCCTTGAGGGAAAGGAATCCGCCTTCCACTTCGGGCACGGGCGCGGTCATGGGCTCGGTCAACTTGGCGCCCAAGATGGGGATGAGGCTCTCGGGACAGGCCACGGTCACAAGCCCCGCTCCGATGCGTTGGGCGCCGTAAGCGCTCAAGGCGGCCGCGCCGGTCAACCCCGTGGCGCCCGCCACGATGACGAGCCGTCCCCGGGTTCCCTTGTGGGTATTTTCATCGTACTTGGGGAGGGCCCTTTGGACCGTTTCCAATCGGGTTATTTCATGCTTTAAAAAGGGGGCTTCCAACAGCGCAGACGGGAATCCGATATCATCCACCACGACCCGGCCGGTGTAGGTGGCGCCGATAGGCGTGTAAAAGCCGACTTTGGCGAGCCCGAAGGTCACCGTCAACTGGGCCGGCAAGGCTTCGCCCAAGGGCGAACCCGAATCCGCGGAAAGGCCCGAGGGAATGTCCACGGCCACCACCGGTTTTCCCAGGGCTTTGGCCGCCTGGATCAGGTCCCGGCTGATTCCCTCCAGTGGCCGGGAAAGGCCCGTGCCGAAAAGCGCGTCCACCAGCAGGTCGCATTCCTCCATGGCCGTTTTGGCCGTGGCCAGGCCTTCCGCGCTCAAAACGGGGATGACGGGAACCTTGGCGGCCTTGGCTTTGTGGTATTGGGCCAACGCCTCCGGCGCGAGGTCTTCCTCTTCGCCGGTCAGGATCACCACCACGCTGGTCTTTTTTTGCTTGAGCAGGCGGGCCGCCGCCAGCCCGTCCCCGCCGTTGTTGCCCCTGCCGCAAAGGAGGCCCACGGTCTTGTCCGGCAAATCCTCCCAGGCTTCCTCCAGGGCCTTGACCACGGCGGCGCCGGCGGCTTCCATGAGTTGGGCGACCGTGAGTCCGTGTTCCTTAACGGCCAGTTCGTCGATCTTTTTCATGTCTTGCGCGGTTGCCAGCTTCATCATCGCCTCCAAATTCCTAAAAAGTTTTGAGTTTTGGAAATTTTCCATTCGGCTTTCCGGATGGAAAATAACCACAATTCAAAATTAAAAATTCACAATTCATAATTTACTTTCTTATGAGGTAGACCCGGCTTCTGAAAAACTGCGGTTTGAAACGGAAAGCCGTGGCCATGGTCCGGTTTTGCAAGTCCGGGTCCTCCATAAGGTCGGTCAACAGCGGCACCACCATGCTCATTTCCTCGTGAAGCACCTTGGCGTCGTGGACCTCCGTCAAATGCTGGTCCACGACATTGATCCTCGGAACATAAAAGCTGTGCAAGACCACGATGTCGCCGGGTTTGGGATTGAACTGGGTATTTTCGTAAAGATAGGACATGAGTTCGACCTTGCGGCCGGACCAATATTGGGTTTTGGGGACTTCGTCCGAATAAATCCTGGCGTCCGGGGAAAGGGTTTCGAGGAATTCGGAGGAGCGTTTGATGTCGCCGAAGGAGTCGTTTTCACTTATAAGAACCGCCGATGAAAAGAGGGCAAGCCAGGCCAGGCAAAGGGTCAAAACCCCGTTTTTCCAGAACATCAGGCGCACGGTTCCCTGGTGCTGTTCCAGGCTTTCAAAGAAGGATTCCAACTGGTAGCCCGCGGCCATCAGCAAAAGGGGCAGGAAGGGCATCATGTGGCGGTCCTGGTAGGTCGCCGGGATCAGGCGGGAGATAAAAACAATCGCGTAAACCTGGAGCAGGATTTTCCGGAACGCCCCTCCTTCCGGCCCGCTTCGCCGGGCCATCTTGGCCAGGCCCAACACCGCGAACCAAAAAACCAGGGGAGTGAAAACGTAAAGGGGCTGGGACAAATAGGCGTAAAAATGGTCGATAAAATTGACGAAGGGAAACTGGACTCGCTGCGCCCCCCCGGTGAAACCCATGCCCTCCTGGTAGGCGTTAAGGAGGGTTCTGATCTTTCGGCTCATGAGATAGAGGGGCCCCGCCCAAAGGACCGCCAATCCTCCCAGTTTTTTCCAAACCCCCTCCCGGTTGAGGGACGTGCCTGAAACCAAGAGCCAGGGCAAAAGGATGAATCCTTCGGGCCGCGTAACCGCGGCGACCGCCCCGGCCAGGCAGGCTTGCCACCAGGCGGCGGGTTTCTTCTCCACGTAAGCCGCCACCAGTCTTTCCAGGCACCACCAAAAGGCCGCGAGAAAAAGGGTATCGGGCATCACCCGGAGCGACCATTCCCACAAAAGGGGTGAGAAAAGCGCCATGAGGCAAATGATTCCCGCCATTTCCCCGGACACCCACCGGATGGAAAGTTTCCACAAGGGGATCAGGAAAAAAAGGCCCGCCAGGGTTGAAACCAGCCTCCCCCACAGCCAGCCGGGCAGCCCCAGGTGTTGCCCCACCCACAGCAAGGCGGGATAGCCGGGAAGGATGATGAACCGGGGAGTCTGGACAAAGTCGGGGGAAAAATAAGTGAGGCAAAGTACCCCGTCGGTGGTCTCCGCGGAGAAAATCCTGAGAAATGGAAGTCGCGTCAAAATCCCCATGAACGCCAGGAACCAAAACCATTGGACCGGGCTTAAATGACGCGGTTGGTAAAGGTGCGTTTCGGTCATTTGGGGCGGCCCTTGGAGCGGGATTCGAAAATCACGGTGGCGGTGGCGTCCCGCTTGCTGTGGGCGATGGTGAGCAGCATGTTTCCGATTTTTCTTTGTTTCCGGATCTTTTCCATGATGCCGGTCAATTTCAATCCGGGTTTGCCGCTCGGCTCACGGACGACTTCGATTTGGGTCCATTTCCAGCGGCCCCCAAATCCGTGACTAAAAGCCTTGATGACGGCTTCCTTGGCCGCGAAACGGCCGGCCAAAGAGGGATAAGGGTCTTTTTTCTTGAGGCAATAGAGGGCTTCAGCGGATGTGAAAAGGCGTTCGATGAAGCGTCGTCCATGTTTTTCATGGGCCTGCTTCACCCGTTCGATCTCGATCAAATCCACACCCAATCCCACGATCATGTTGCATACCCTTTTGTTACAAAGACACCAAAACTATTTTATCTTTACGGCCCGCCAAAAGCCAAGGTTACGTTAGGGAGGGATAATTCACCCAGATTTTGCCGTTTTCAACCTTCACCTCATAAACCGCAACCCCTTCGTCCGGGACGCCTTCGACAACCCCGCCCGTGGCCAGGTCGAAGGTCCAGTGATGAAGGGGGCAGATCACGGCGACGCCCTTTAGGGTACCCCGTCCCAAAGAGCCGCCCAGGTGAGGGCAGGTGTTGTCGAGGGCATAAATTTTCCCAAAGCGCTTAATAAGGGCGATTCTCCGGCCTTGGACTTCGACAATCTCCATACTGTTGTCGGTTAGGGCGGATTCATCGAGAACGGAGTAAAAGGAAGGGCTTGGGGATTCGGCGTTCACAACTTTACTCCCCAACTATTTTTTCAAGGACTTAAACTCTTCGGCTGTCTTCAAGCGGGCTTCCGCGCGGTGGAGGGCTAGTTGGGCGGCCTTGAGGTCCGTCCCCTCTTTTTTCTCCGCTAGGAGGTCTTCGGATTGTTTCTTGATTTTCCTGGCGTCTTCCACGTCGATTTCTTCGGCTTTCACGTATTCTTCGGCCAGGACAGTGACGGAATGGGCGTTCACTTCGGCGAAGCCTCCCGCAAGGTAATAAATCGCCCGTTCCTGGCCGTTGATGACGCGCAGGGTCCCTGGTTTCAAGGTGGATAAGAGCCTCATGTGCCCGGGCATGACCCCATATTCTCCCACTTCCCCCGGAAGCACGACCAAATGGGCTTCCTGGGAAATCACCGGAAAGTTGGAGGCCACCACGTCGATTTTGAATGTTTTCGACATTGTTTTTTCCCTCGCCGTCGAGTGTCAGCTATGAATCATCAGCTATTTATTTACATTTTTTTGGCTTTTTCCAGGACCTCGTCGATGCTGCCCACCATGTAAAAAGCCTGTTCCGGGACGTTGTCGTACTGGCCCTCCACCAACCCCTTGAAGGAGCGGATGGTGTCGGACAGGGAAACATAGCGGCCGGGCGTGCCGGTGAATTCCTGCGCCACGAAGAAGGGCTGGGACAGGAACTTCTGGGTGCGGCGTGCCCGGGCCACGATAAGCTTGTCGTCGTCGGACAGCTCGTCGATTCCCAGGATGGCGATGATGTCGCGCAGTTCCTTGTAACGTTGGAGGGTCTGTTGCACCTTGCGGGCCACGGAGTAATGCTCGTCCCCGATAACCAGGGGATCCAGCATGCGGGAGGTGGAATCCAACGGGTCCACGGCCGGGTAAATTCCCAGTTCGGTCAGGGCCCGGTTCAAGACGGTGGTCGCGTCCAGGTGCGAGAAGGAGGTGGCCGGCGCCGGGTCAGTCAAGTCGTCGGCGGGCACATAAATGGCCTGTACCGAGGTGATGGACCCTTTCTGGGTGGAGGTAATGCGCTCCTGCAAAGCGCCCATCTCGGTGGCAAGGGTGGGCTGGTAGCCCACGGCCGAGGGCATGCGGCCCAGGAGCGCGGAGACTTCGGACCCCGCCTGGGTGAAACGGAAGATGTTGTCGATGAAAAGCAGCACATCCTGGTTTTCCTCGTCACGGAAATATTCCGCGATGGTCAGGCCCGAAAGCCCCACTCGGGCGCGGGCCCCGGGCGGCTCGTTCATCTGGCCGTACACCAGCGCGGCCTTGTCGATGACGCCCGAGCCTTTCATTTCCAGCCACAGGTCGTTGCCCTCGCGGGTGCGCTCGCCCACGCCCGTGAACACGGAGAAACCGCCGTGCTGGGTGGCGATATTGCGGATGAGCTCCATGATGACCACCGTCTTACCCACGCCCGCGCCGCCAAAGAGTCCGATCTTGCCCCCCTTCTGGTAGGGGGCCAGGAGGTCGATGACCTTGATGCCCGTTTCCAAGATCTGCTTCTTGGTGGATTGTTCCACCAGGGGAGGGGCCGGGCGGTGGATGGGGTAGCGCTTTTCGGTTTTCACCTCGCCCATTTCGTCCACAGGCTCGCCCAGGACGTTTACGATGCGGCCCAGGGCCCCGCGGCCCACGGGCACGGATATGGGGGCGCCGGTGTCGGTGACCTTCACGCCGCGGCGCAGGCCGTCCGTGGAGCTCATGGCCACCGCTCGGACCGTTTGGTCCCCCAGGTGCTGGGCCACCTCGAAGGTGATATGGAGCCCCGCCTTCTCGTCGTCGATCTTCAGGGCGTTATAGATGGCGGGAATCTCGCCCCCGGCGAATTTCACGTCCACCACGGGCCCGATGACCTGAACCACCTCGCCGGCCGCCTTTTGCGCTGTTGCTTGTGCCATACATCCTCCAAATCTAAAATCAAATTTTGAACTATTTTTGAACCATTATTATTGGAGAGCGGCGGCCCCGCCCACGATTTCGGCCAGCTCCTTGGTGATCATGGCCTGCCGCGCACGGTTGAATTCCAAAGTCAACTTCGCCATCATTTCCGTCGCGTTCTTGCTGGCAGCCTCCATGGCGTTGCGCTTGGCCCCCATTTCGGAAGAGAAGCTTTCCAAAAGGTAACGGTGGATTTGGGTCGCCAGGTACTGGGAGATCAGTTTTTCCATGATAATTTCCAGGCTGGGCTCAAACTCATAATCTCCCGACAGGTAATCCTTCTTTGGGCCCTCACCCGGCAGTTCCTTCACTTTGATGGGCAAAAGGGTGTCCATGGCCGTCTTTTGTTGGATGACGCTCTTGAATTCGGTATAGAGGACTTTGACCGACA
>JASHQZ010000004.1 GCA_030038835.1 candidate division FCPU426 bacterium | reverse complement strand
ATGTAGGAGAAGGTTTCCCGCGCCACTCGGGCGTATTCTTCCTTGCCCGTCACCTGGTAGGCCTCCAGGTAGGCGCGCGACAGGAGCGCGTTGTCGTAGAGCATCTTCTCGAAATGCGGCACCAGCCATTGGCCGTCCGTGGAATAGCGGGCGAAGCCCCCGCCCACCTGGTCGTAGATGCCGCCCTGGGACATCTTGTCCAGGGTCACCTCCACCAGGGGCAGCAGTTTCTTCTCGCCGGTCTTTTGGTAAAGGCGCAGCAAAAACTGGACGGCCATGGCGGGGGGGAACTTGGGGGCCCCCCGGAACCCGCCGTCTTTTTCGTCGAACCCCTGCTCCAGTTCCCTTCGCGCCTGGTCCAGGATCTTTTCCGTCAAGGGCCCGCCCGAGGTGTCCTTGCCGGGCGCGGCGAGGATGCCGGCCAGCTGGGTCCCGGCCTTTTCCACCTGGTCCCTTTGGGTTTTCCAGACCCGGGTGATGTCCGCCAGCACGGTGGGAAACCCCGGCCTTCCATAGCGGCCGTCGGGCGGGAAATAGGTGCCGCCGTAGAAGGGTTTTAAATCGGGCGTGAGGAAAAGGTTCAAGGGCCAGCCGCCCTGGCCGGTCAAGGCCATGACCGCGTTCATGTAGATCTGGTCCACGTCAGGCCGTTCCTCCCGGTCCACCTTGATGCAGACAAAGTGGTCGTTCAGGATTTTGGCGATGGCCTCGTTCTCGAAGCTTTCATGCTCCATCACGTGGCACCAGTGGCAGGTGGAGTAACCGATGGAAAGGAAGATGGGCTTGTCCTCCTTTTGGGCCCTTTCAAAGGCCTCCTCGCCCCAGGGGTACCAGTCCACCGGGTTGTGGGCGTGCTGCAGCAGGTAGGGGCTCTTCTCACGGATGAGCCGGTTCGTGTATTTATAGGAAGTCGGGTTGCTTTGGGAGTCCATCCACCACCCCGTGCTGAGGATGAGAAACAGGAAAAGGAAAAACGGCGCCGCCCTGGATCCCATAGCCTCAGGGTGCCGGAAAAAGCCGCGATAATCAACCCGGAAACCGTCAAAACCCTTTGCTAATGGGACAAGGAACGGCCAAAATACTTTTGAAGGTTAGGATTCCCCAAGGAATGTCCTTTGCTTTGCCCTTACTGCAAGAATGAAAAAATGGACGCCTCAGCCTGTCCCCATTGCGGGCTTCAGGAAAAGGAAGCGCTCCTCAAGGCCGCCGACATTTATTGGGCCGAGGGAAAGCAGGACCTGGCCGTGGACTATTACGGCCGCTACCTGGCCTTGGAACCTTCGGATTTCGACACGGCTTGCAAAAGAGCTTCCTTTTTATGTTCCATGGCCCGGGAACGGCGGGATACCCTTCTTTTCCAAAAGGCCGACCAGGGAATCGCCGGTGTCCTGCGCGATCACTGGGACTGGAAGGCGGGACACCAAAACCGCGTGGACCTTTATTACTGCTTTGGGAAACTCGGCGACCTCCTGGCCGAATACCAAAAAACCGGGGAGCGGGACCCCGCCCGGGCTGCCGCCTGCGGGGAAACGATCCGCCTGATCCAACTGGTGGCGAGGTTCCAAGGGGAAAAGCCCGGTGTTTCCGAAAGCTTGCGGGAGGAAGACGACACATCCCTGCTGGTGCGCAGCTTTTGGCCCCTTTTACTGGCCATCGGCCTGTCCTGGATCATGGCCCTGCTGTTCCCCTCCGGGGGCCCGTCGCCGGACGAGGGAGCCGCCCTCAACGTGGCCTTCCTGCGGCAGGCCGGCGCTGTCCTCTCCCTTTTAGGCACGGGATTTTACGGGATCTGGCGGTTCCAAAAAGGCCGCAAGGGCGATCACCCCCCCAAATCCAAGGGCCCCCGTCCCACTTTAGAGCCTTGACCGCATTAAATTAAAAAATTGATGTCGGGCGAAACCAGCGATAGAATAACTGCCAATTCATCGAATCCTTAACCATAAAACGTTTTAAGAATGATTGTAGCCGTTTTTTATATCAGGGGTTCCTATGGTGATAAGAAAGCTCGTTATTTGTTGTACGGTAATATTCCTAAGTTCTTTTTCCTCAAGCGCCCTAGCTGACCCTGAGGGGCACAGCGCCAGCGTTTACGACACTTGGAACCAGGGCAATTATGAGGGCGGCCTCCAGGTAGGCGAAATCTGGTTCACCCACGTCCCCGGTCTCCCGGGTGGATCCCTGTCCGCTTTTCCCTACGCTTACGGCGACGCCGGGAGATACTGGCATGTCGCGGGCCCTTGGGCCATGGGCCTGAAGTTCGGCGTCGGTTTCGCCCTCAACAACTTCAATCCCCTCACTGCGTGGAATAGCTCATTTTTTTGGGAGAACCGGTTTGCCCTGCCCATCGAGGGCCCCGACCTTTACGACCGGACCCGTTACCTCTATATCGGCTTGGACCCGGGCTTCTCTTTCACCTCGCTGAATTTCAATGCCCCCCTCCCACCGGGGGTGCTGATCGGTGAAAACCCGCAAACTGTTTCCTGGGCCTCGCCCACCCTGCGCTTGAGCCTCTCGGCTTATTACATGGAACTAGCCTACCAGTTGATCCTTCCCGTCAATTCGGGACAACCCACGGGTTCGGTTCTGACTTTCGGATTAAGGCTTATGTTGAATTGAAATATTTTATTTAAGGAGGCGGGAAATGAAACGGTTCGCGGGTTTATGGGTTTTGATGTCGGTCTTGCTGGCGGGGTGCGGCGGGATCAGTCCCCATTTGGAGGACAACACGGTCAGCACCGGTTGTTTCGTGTTCGGTTACGTGGACATGGGCAAGGCGCCCTGCAACCTGGATTGGTTCGAATATAAGCAGGTCCTGCCGCCGGTGAAGGACTCCGTTTTTGATTTCCGGACATACAAGGGCGCCTTCTACCGCGAGGATTTTATCCCCGGATCGTTCGAGTTGGTGGATTTCGGGGGAAGGGGCAAGCCCTTCCTCATTTTTCCCAGCAACGACTACTATACCTTCAAACTTCCCGTCCAGGAGTCGGGCTTCCGGATCCACCAAACCGGCCGGGTTTATTACGTCGGGTCCTACAAAATGACGTCCAAGGGCGACTTCTTCGTGCAGAATTACGACGTGGAGGAGATCCAGCACCCGAATGAATTGGAACTCCTTCAAGTGATCCTGCCCAACGCCCAAGGGAACCCTTGGGAACCCTTGATCCAGCAAAGGATCGCGCAATTGACCGCCCAGGGAATGACCGACTCGGGATGGACTCCCCGATGAGGAAATTACTGGGATTCTTCGGGGCCCTCGCCATGGGGGCCCTCCTGTCCTCCTGCATGGCGGCGGGCCGGCCCTTGATCACGAACATGGGGGATGTGGGGCCGGGGGAGACCGTAGTCGTCGGCAAGGTGAAGGTGACCCCGCCCCTGGCCGAGGACGAGCAGACATTGAATGCCATCGGTTCGGAGGGCTACAAGAACCGGCTTTTCCTGCTCACGGGGGACCAATGGCGGGACCTGCAGACGCCCCTCTCGGGCGACGATTATAAGGGCCATATCGAGGCGCCTTTGGGGCACACTTTTTTCGCCCTCAGCGACGCCCAATCCTTTTACATCCTGGGCGGGACCTTGATCTTGGGCGTCAGCAACCAGTGGAGCCAAGAGGATATTTATTTCCCCGGCGGGTATAAGGCGGTGATCCGCCCCGGGGACCGGGCGGTTTATATCGGAACCATCCATTACTACCGCAACGAATTCTTCCAGATCACCCAAGTGGTCATCGAGGACGATTACGCCGAGGCGGAAGCCCTCTTTTCCGGCCGCTTCGGCGGCCAAGGGCCGTTGCGGAAGTCCCTCCTGGTTCCGGTGGAAACTCCCTCTCCTTGACCTGCGGGGCCGCCCTCGAAAGGGGCGGTTTTGTTTTAAAGATTCTAACAAAACCTATTGAACCACCAAGGTCACCAAGCTCACCAAGAAAGACACAAAATACGACGGATTTCCTGAGCTTTTAAAAGATCATCTGTCGTTGTTCTTGGTGGTCTTGTGCCGATTCACCGTCAAAGAGTTAATGAAATCGGTACTATACCGACCTCTCTAACAGCTTTATGGAAGGTCGGCATGGTGACCTTGGTGGTTCAAATTGCCCTTGTTTTTGGTTTTTATTAGAAGTTCTTGATGATTTCACCCGCCATCGCCGGGCCTGTTGCCCCTTAATCCCGCACGACCAGCGTCTCGGCCAGCTTGTCGTGCCAGGTTTGGGAGTCCTCATCCCACAGCATCCAGAGATAACCCAGCCCGAAAAACATCCCGGACAGGATTTTGCTCACCGACCGCACGAAGGCCGTCACCCAGTCCACCTTCCCCCCTTTCTTGGAGGCCACCCGGATGCCCATGACCTTCTTGCCCACCGTATAGCCGTTCCACTGGGACACCAGGAGGGTCTCGTAAAGGATCCAGAAAACGCCCAGGCTCAGCAGGTGGTCGATCACCGTCGCCACAAACCTTTGGCCAAAATCGGCTTTTTTCATTTTCCGCCTTCCTTATGTGCCTGTCTCAGGGCCTCGAACAGGACGATCCCCACCGCGGTGGAAAGGTTCAGGCTGCGGATGGCGTCCTCCTGCTGGGGGATGCGATACAGCCTGTCCTTGTAGGCCTCGTAAAACTTTTTGGGGAAGCCCGCGGTTTCCTTGCCGAAAACGAGGTAGGAACCCTTGGGGTATTCCACGTCCCAATAAAACTTCTTGCCCCTGGTGGAAAAAAAGAAAAGGGCCGCATCCGGGGGAAGGCTTTCCAGGAACTTCTCCCAGGTGTCGTGCCGGCGCAGTTTCACTTTTTCCCAGTAGTCCAGGCCGGCGCGCTGGACCTGCTGGTGGTCCAGGTGGAAGCCCAGGCGGCCCACCAAGTGGAGTTCGACCCCCGCGCCCAGGCAGGTGCGGCCAATGTTGCCCGTGTTCCAGGGTATCTCAGGTTCGATGAGCACTACATGAAACATTTTGGTTCCCTTCCCAATCCCCGCGGACAGCTGGCGGCTGGTGTCAGGGCGGCGGGCCGAAGGCTCCCATGAAGGTTTCCCGCGCCCGGATCCGGCGGCCCGTGGCCGGGTCCACCGCCACGTGCTCGTTGGGCCCGCTGTCGTAAAAGCTGAACTTGCGGCGGTGGATGCGCGGCGGCTTGCGCTCTTCCGAGGCGTCGATGTAGGTGACCACCCAGTCCTTGAAGCTCTCCACGATGGCGCAGTGGGTGTCGGTGTCGCTGTCGTCGATATGCCCCGTGTGGTTCTTGTCGTAGGTCTTGTTGAAGATGATGATGTCCCCGGGCCGGATGTCCTTGGCGTGGGCGCGGCGGGTGCGCTTTTGTTCCAGGTAGATGCGGATGTCCTTGGTCAGGTTGTGGCCCAGGTAGCCGTATTTGGCGAAAAACCGGTTCATTTCCGGCGAATGGTAGCAGGCCAGCACGAAGTGGGAACAGTCGATCTTCCAGTTGGGGCGGTTGTCCAGGTAATACTGTGCGTTTTGGAGCGCCTCTTCTCCCGTGGCCTGGGTGCCCGTGTCGTTGCGGATCTCGTACCCCACCGGCGCGCAGCCGGACAAGATCCCCGCCAAAGCCAAAATGAACCACAGAGGCAAGGGGAAACGGTTAAAGGCATTTTTGACTTCAAATCCATAAATGCCGGCACTGTGCCTCTGCGCCTCTGGGGCGAAAAGGGTTTTCATTTCTTTGCCGTAATGCGGCCGCCCTTGGCGGTCAGGGCCTGGGTGTTGGCGAAGGCCACGGCCAGCGGCAGGTTGGCCGAGGCCGCCAGGTACTTGGGCGACCACTCGGGGTTGAACCTTTCCTTATCCTTGCGAAGGTCCGGCAGCTTCAAGACGTGGGCGTAGGGGGACAGGATTTGCGCGATCTGGTCCTTGAAGGGGGCCAGGGGGCTTTCCTCCGCGTCCAAGAGCGGGGCCGTGCCAAGGTTGAACCACTTGAAGCCCTTCTCCTTGGCCCAAAGCAGGGTCTCCAGGAGGAGATAGTCCTCCAGGGCGGCCGGCGCCTCGTGGGAGGAGCGCAGCAGGTCGGCCATCACTTCCTCCCGCCCCCCGCTTTCCAGAAGGTTGGCGAAAGCCTCCACCTTGCCTTCCCGCCTGACCACGGCCAGGGGGAAGCGCCCCAGGTAGCCCTCCTGGAAAAAACCGGTGGAGAACCCCATTTCGCGGGTCTTGTTCTTGCTCAGCCATTCCTCCGAGGCCTTCTTAAGCTGCGGCAGCAGCTCCGGCCCCGGTCCCCCGGGCAGCACCTCAAAGCGGTACTCCTCCTTTTCCTTGAACCGCTGGAGGGTGTTTTTGAGGTCCGCGGAAGCCAGGGCGTCCGGCTTGAAGGACTTCAGCGGCACCCGGGCCTCCTCGCCCACCTTCACCACGGTCAGGCCCATGTCCAGGTAAAACTGGAAATGCTCCTGGTCCACCAGGAAAAACAGCACCCACATCTTCTTGCGGTGGCAGAGGTCCTTGAACCGGACGGCCAGGTCCTGCCGTTCCTTCTCCTCGCCCACCGGGTCGCCCAGCACGATCCAGCTGCGGCCTTCGATGGCGTACATCAGGAAGGCGTCGCCCTTCCGGTTGAAATAAAGGGCCTTGTCGCCCATCAGGGCCAGGCCCGCCGAGGCGCGGCGGGATTTTTTGGCCGCCTCCAGGGCCCTCGCCAGGCCGGCCGCATCGGGGAGCTCGGTTTCCGGCTGGTTGGGGGAAAGGAGCGTCACGATGGAGAAAACCAACAGCGTCACCGTGGCGCCCAGGGTGGACCTCAGGAACCGCGCCGCGTCCTCCACCACGTCGAAGGTGGTCCAAAGGTCCATGGAATAGTCCTCGTAGCGGTAGCTGAAGACCCCCGTCCAGACCGAGCCTAAGAGCACGAAAAGGATGGCGGTCACCCAGAAAGGGGGATAGCGTTGCTGGAAAATCGAGGTGCGCCGGGAAAAATACCGGCCGCAGGGCAGGAGGGAGCCGAAAACCAAAAGCAGGGGTAGGGCTTCCTCGTAATCGAAGCCCTTGAAAAGGCAGCCCAGGAAGCCCAAGCCCAGGAAAATCAAGCCGAAGACGTAGGCCGACTGCAGCCTTTGCTGCAGGCCGCGCGCCAGGACCAAAAGCAGGGCCCCGGACACGCCGGTTGAGAAATGGGCGGCCTCCAGCACCCACAGCGGCATCAGCTCGTTTAAGCGCGTCATGCGGCCGGAGGCCTCGGGTTGGGCGTTGGAGAAGAACAGCAGGGATCCCGCCAGGAAAACGAAGGCGGCGAAGGCCTGCGGCACGAAGTCCGGCGCGAAGCTGTCCAGGATCTGCAGGCCCCGCTTGAACCCCTCCTTGTTGCGGTTGATCTCGTAAAGCGCGAAGGACACCAGGCCCATGGCGAAGGGGACCACGTAATACGCCAGGCGGAAGGCCAGCATGGCGCCCAGAACGTCCGAGGCGGGCAGGCTGGGGGAGAGCAGGAGGACCACCACCGTTTCCAGTACGCCCAGGCCCCCCGGCACCTGGCTGGCGAAGCCGATGATCTGGGAGAGCAGGTAGATGGCCAGGAAGGAGGGGAAGGAAAGGGAGTTGGGGGGCAGGAGCAGGTAAAGCGCGGCGCCCGAGCAGGTCCAATCCAGCGAGCCCACCGCCATCTGGGAGAGCGCCAGGCCGACGGTGGGCGTGGGAAAGTTCCACCGGAAGACGCGGAGGGTTTTTTTAAGGAAAATCGCGCTGAGGAGATAGGCGGTGATCGCCAGGACACAGAAGACCCCGGCGGGCAGCACGGAATTGGAGGGATCGAAAGGCAGGCGCACGGAAGGCGGAATCTCGGGCGGCTGGAGGAAAAAGAACACCGCGCCCATGGTGAGGAACCCGGCCCAAAAGGTCATCCCGCAAGTGACCAGCACGTTGGCCGCCTCGCCCGCGGTCAAGCCCCAGGCCGAGTAAAGCCGGTAGCGGATGCCGCCGCCGGTTAAAAGCGACGCCCCGATGTTGTGGCTGAAGGTGTAGGCGATGAAGGAGGTCAGCGCGGTCTTGGGGTAGGAAAGGGGCTTGTGGATATGCCGCAGGCCCAGGACGTCGTAAAAGGTGAGGGCGAGATAGCTGCCCAGGGAGGCCAGGAAGGCCAGGAGGAAGTTGCGCGGCGGGATCTGCCTCAAGTAAAGCAGGACGTCGTTGTAGTGGCTGGCCTTCACCTCCCGGCGCAGCACCCACAGGGCGGCGTAGAAAAGCA
>JASHQZ010000276.1 GCA_030038835.1 candidate division FCPU426 bacterium | reverse complement strand
GAGGTATTGATGGTCACGCCGCGTTCCCTCTCTTCCGGGGCGTTGTCGATGTCCGCGTAGCCCTTGGCTTGCGCCAGGCCCTTCTTGGACAAAACCGTCGTGATGGCCGCCGTCAACGTCGTCTTCCCGTGGTCCACGTGCCCAATCGTCCCGATGTTCACGTGCGTCTTCGACCTTACGAATTTCTCTTTCGACATAGACACGCCTCCCCTTCCACCCCTTCAAGGGTGTTGATTTTGATCAGCCTTTCACTTTTCCGATGATTTCTTGTTGAACCGATTTGGGTGTCTCTTCATAACGCGAGAACTGCATGGAATAGGTAGCCCGGCCTTGGGTCATAGACCTTAAATTCGTGGAATACCCGAACATTTCGGACAATGGAACCTTGGCACGGATGATCTGAGCGGATCCGCGCAATTCCATTCCCTCGATCTTTCCACGCTTGGATTGCAGGTCGCCCATCACCGAACCCATGAAGTCATCTGGGGTCACCACTTCCACATCCATGATCGGCTCTAAAATGACCGGGTCGGCATTCTTCATGGCATCTTTGAACGCCATGGAAGCAGCGATTTTGAAGGCCATTTCATTCGAGTCAACGTCATGATAGGAGCCGTCGAAGAGAATAACCTTGAAATCGACCACCGGATAGCCGGCGAGCACACCACTGTCCTTGGCGTCCATGATTCCCTTTTGGACGGCGGGAATGAATTCCCGGGGGATCGTACCGCCCTTGATCGCATCCACGAATTCAATGCCTTTGCCGGGTTCTTGGGGTTCCATCTTGATGTAAACATGGCCATAATTACCGCGGCCGCCGGTTTGCTTGATGTATTTTCCCTCAGCCTCAACAATTTTCCGAACGGTCTCGCGATAGGCCACTTGGGGCTTGCCCACGTTGGCCTGGACGTTAAATTCCCGCATCATGCGGTCCACGATGATCTCAAGATGCAACTCACCCATTCCGGAAATAATAGTCTGGCCCGTTTCCTCGTCGCTCTTGACACGGAAAGAGGGGTCTTCCTCGGCCAGCTTACCCAAGGCCAAACCCATTTTTTCCTGGTCGCTCTTGGTTTTAGGCTCGATGGCGACGGAAATGACTGGATCGGGGAAAACCATCTTCTCGAGAATGATGGGTTTTTCCTCAAGGCACAAAGTGTCGCCGGTCGTTATGGTCTTGATGCCAACGGTGGCTGCGATATCGCCAGCGTGCACTTCTTTGATTTCTTCTCTCTTGTTGGCATGCATCTGCAAAAGACGGCCGATACGTTCTCGATTTCCTTTGGTCGAGTTATAAACATAAGACCCAACCGACAGGGTTCCAGAATAAACGCGGAAGTAAACCAGTTTTCCAACGTGTGGGTCGGTCATAATCTTGAAGGCCAAGGCAGAGAAGGGAGCGTCGTCGCTGGTTTCCCGCGATTCTTCTTCGTTCGTTTCAGCGTTATGGCCCTTGACGGGCGGAATGTCGATAGGAGAAGGAAGATAATTGACCACTGCGTCCAAAAGGGGTTGGACTCCTTTGTTCTTGAAGGCGGATCCGCAAAAAACAGGATTGAACTTGTTGGCGATAGTCCCCTTCCGGATGCAACTATTGATCTCCTCGACGGAGAGTTCTTGGCCATCCAGGTATTTCTGCATGACGTCGTCGTCGAACTCGGCCACCGCCTCCACCAATTCTTTGTGGAATTTCTGGGCCGCTTCCTTCATGTCGGACGGGATTTCCTCGATCTCGAACTTAGCGCCCAAGGTATCGTCGAGCCAGCGATAGCGCTTCATTTCAACCAAGTGAATGATACCATCGAACTTGTCCTCGGCCCCCACAGGCAGGGTGACGGGGTGGGCGTTGGCATTCAAGCGTTTGCGCATTTGATCAATGGCGGCAAAGTAATCAGCACCGATACGGTCCATTTTGTTGACAAAGGCAATACGGGGCACACCATAACGGGTGGCTTGACGCCAAACGGTCTCGGATTGGGGCTCCACACCCTCAACCGCCCCGAAAACGCCGATGGCCCCATCCAAAACGCGCAAGGAGCGTTCCACTTCAATAGTGAAGTCCACGTGGCCAGGGGTGTCGATGATGTTGATCCGATGGGTCTTCCAAAAACAAGTCGTGGCGGCGGAAGTGATGGTGATGCCACGCTCTTGTTCCTGCGGCATCCAGTCCATGGTAGCCGCGCCGTCGTGCACCTCGCCTATTTTATGGGTACGCCCCGTGTAAAAGAGGATACGCTCGGTCAAGGTGGTCTTGCCCGCATCGATATGGGCCATGATGCCGATATTTCGGGTCTTCGCCAGAGGGATTTGTCGGGTCGTCATGGTCGTCACGGTATTTCTCGGTTCCTAATTACCAACGGTAGTGGGCGAAGGCCTGATTGGCTTCCGCCATCTTGTGGGTGTCTTCTTTTTTCTTAATCGCCGTTCCCTGGTTTTTGAAGGCATCGGTCAATTCGGCCGCCAGCTTCTCGGCAGCGGTTTTTTCCTTTCGGGCCCGGGCCGCCACTAGAATCCAGCGAATAGCCAGCGAAACCCTGCGTTCCGGCCGGATTTCCACTGGCACTTGGTAGGTAGCGCCGCCCACCCGTCGGGATTTGACTTCCAAGACCGGCTTCACGTTCTCAATGGCGGTCTTGAACACATTCAACGCGCCCTCTCCGTGCTTTTGGCCTAAGACATCCAATGCCTCGTAAAAGCTGCGGGACGCTACTATTTTCTTGCCGTCGTACATCATGCTGTTAATGAACTTCGCCACCAGCTTGTTGTTGTACCGCGAATCCGAGGAAATTTCGCGCTTCGCCGCTACTTTTCGACGGGGCATTCTTTATCTCCTTAAGCTTTCGCGGCCGGTTCTTTTTTAGGCCGCTTCATTCCATATTTGGACCGTCCCTGTTTACGGTCCGCAACGCCGGCGGCGTCCAAGGCGCCCCGGATAATGTGGTAACGAACACCGGGAAGGTCCTTCACGCGGCCACCACGGATGAGGACAATGGAGTGCTCCTGCAAATTGTGACCCACACCCGGGATGTAACAGGTCACTTCCATGCCATTGGTCAGGCGAACACGGGCGATCTTGCGAAGCGCCGAATTGGGTTTCTTAGGTGTCATGGTCGCCACTTTCACGCACACTCCGCGTTTTTGGGGACAGGCCTTCAAGGCCGGCGACTTGGTCTTGTGTTTGCTTTTTTCACGGCCCAGACGGACCAATTGGTTCAGCGTCGGCAAGATTTTATCTCCTGGCTTTATTACGGAACGCTTTAAGCGGACCGCATAAAATAAAAAAGGCAAAGACAGTGAGCTCCGCCTTTGCCAAGTGAATATTCCACAAAAAACCCTGGACCCTCAAAAGGTCCAAGGGGGAATCTTCAAGCAAATCCCTCCTCTAGCTCACCCGTTTGGATGGCGCCTCGCTCGGCGCCGCCAAAAAGGAGGATTTCTCAACCGCTCTTAACGAAAGACTAGTTCAAACGCGGAGGGGCAGGTTACCAAAAGCCTTAGGGCTGGTCAAGGCTTTTTTTAGCGGAAGCACCTTCTTCCGCCTTCAGATCCGCCTCTTCCATTTCAGCAGCAGGCGCGGCCGTGATACCAACGGGCAATTCTTCCTCTGGTTCATCCACCTTGATCTTCACACCGCGATAATTAGGGCTTCCGGTGCCGGCCGGGATTAAATGACCCATAATCACGTTTTCTTTCAAGCCACGAAGTTCATCAACCTTGCCTGATACAGCCGCCTCCGTCAAGACCTTGGTGGTCTCCTGGAAGCTGGCCGCCGAAATAAAACTTTCCGTGCCCAAGGAAGCCTTAGTGATGCCCAAAAGGATGGGATGGGCGGTGGCGGATTTTCCGTCCTTCTCTGAAACCCGGTCGTTCTCCTTCTTGAACTTTGATTTATCCACCTGTTGCTTGGGAAGGAACTCCGTGTCACCCGGTTCCTCGATGATCACCTTGCGCATCATCTGCCGGATGATGACTTCGATATGCTTGTCATTGATTTTGACCCCCTGCAGGCGGTAAACCTCCTGGACCTTACTCAAAAGGTACTCCTGTACCGCTGCTTCACCTTGAACTTCAAGGATGTCGTGGGGATCCACCGGTCCGTCGGTCAGGGCGTCACCAGGACGGACATAGTCGCCCTCATGCACGTTCAAGTGTTTGCCGTAAGGGATCGCGTATTCCTCCTCGATTGTCTTCTTGCCTTCGGTGTTGCTGACGATCACCCGTTGGTAACCCTTGGACGCGGAGCCGAAGCTCACCGTGCCCCCGATCTTAGCGATGACCGCGTTGCTTTTGGGACGCCGGGCTTCGAAAAGCTCAGCTACGCGGGGCAAGCCGCCTGTGATGTCTCGGGTCTTGGAAATCTCCCGCGGAATCTTGGCCAGGATGTCGCCGGCCATCACCGTGTCGCCGTCCATCACATTGATGAGGGAGCCCGTGGGCAGGCGGTAACTCTTGATCGCCTCGTCCGAGTCTGGGTTCACTATCACGCAGCGGGGCGAAAGGTTTTCATCCTTATATTCGATGACCGCCCTCTCCTTCAAACCCGTGGAGGCGTCAATTTCCTCGCGCACCGTGACGCCGCGCACCACATCCTGCAGCTTCACCTTGCCTGAAACCTCAGTGAAGATGGGAACCTTATAAAGATCCCAATGGGCCAAAAGCTGGCCTTCCCGGACGGTGGCGTCCTCGCGAACTTTCAAGGTGGAGCCGAAAGGCACCACGTAGTTTTCCATGGCCCTTCCCTTTTCGTCGTAAACCGAAATTTCGCCATTGCGGTTCAGAACAATGAATTCCTTGTTGCGGTTTTCCACTAATTTCAGGTTGTGAAAGCGGACAATACCGTTCTTGGTCGATTCGATCTTGTTTTGCTCCAAGGCGCGGCTGGCGGCACCGCCCACGTGGAAGGTCCGAAGCGTTAGTTGGGTCCCCGGCTCGCCGATGGACTGGGCCGCGATGATACCCACCGCCTCGCCGATCTGAACCAGTTTGCCATTGGACATGTTCACGCCATAGCATTTGGCGCAGACCCCGCGTTCCAGTTCGCAGGTCAAAACCGAGCGCACCCTGATCTGCTCGATGCCGGCCTCTTCCAATTTCTCCGCGATGTCCTCGGTGACGGCCTGCCCGGATCGCACAATGACTTCCGAGGTCAGGAGATTGGCCACGTTGTCTACCGCCACTCGGCCCACGATGCGGTCCTTCAAGGGTTCGATGACCTCAACGCCTTCCTTGATAGCCCCCACGCGGATGCCGTTGACCGTCCCGCAGTCCTCAGCATTGATGATGACTTCCTGGGAAACGTCCACCAGGCGGCGGGTGAGGTAGCCGGCATCGGCGGTTTTCAAGGCCGTGTCGGCCAATCCCTTCCTCGCGCCGTGGGTAGAGATGAAGTACTCCAGCACTGTCAAACCTTCCCGGAAATTAGCGGTAATAGGCGATTCGATAATTTCACCTATAGACCCCGTGATCTTCTGAAGCGGCTTAGCCATCAGCCCCCGCATGCCAGCCAGCTGGCGAATCTGCATTTTGGAACCGCGGGCGCCGGAATCCGCCATCATGTAGATAGGGTTGAAACCATGGTTATCCTGTTTCAAATTCTCGAACATGACTTCCGCGATCTCATCCGTTGTATGGGTCCAAATGTCGATGACTTTGTTGTAACGCTCGCCACCGGTGATGATACCCTTCTTATACTGGTTTTCGATCTCAGCGACCTCCTTGTAGGAGCGCTTTAGGATTTCGGGTTTGTCCTTTGGTATCTTCATGTCATCAATGGAAACCGTGATTCCCGCATGGGTGGCGTATTTAAAACCCAGTTCCTTGACGTCATCCAAAAGCTTGACGGTGACTTCCGGTCCCAGCTTTTCATAGCAAAGTGCCACGAGGTCCCCCAACTCTTTCTTGGTCATAACCCGGTTTACGTAGGGGAGTTCGGGAGGAATCACTTGGTTGAACAGGACACGCCCCACGGTGGTTTCGACCAGCTTTCCGTTGCGGCGCACCTTGATGCGGGCGTGCTTGCCAACTTGTTTTGCCTCCAGCGCGATGACTACTTCCTGAGCGCCTGAGAAAACTTTCCCTTCACCTTTGTCTCCCGGCATTTCCTTGGTGATGTAGTAGGATCCCAATACGATATCCTGCGTGGGTGTCACGATGGGACGTCCGTTGGAGGTGGAGTTGATATTGTTTGTTGACAACATCAGGAAACGCGCCTCCATCTGCGCCTCGCTGGACAAAGGCACGTGCACGGCCATTTGGTCGCCGTCGAAATCGGCGTTGAAAGCTGTACAGACGAGCGGGTGAATTTGGATGGCGCGACCCTCGATCAGGACCGGTTGGAAGCCCTGGATGCCCTGGCGGTGCAGGGTCGGGGCCCGGTTTAAAAGCACGTGGTGGTCGCGGATGACCTCTGCCAGGATGTCCCACACCTCGGGTTTGACTCGCTCGACCATCTTGCGCGCGCTCTTGATCGTGTGGACGTAGCCGCGGTCCTCTAATTTTTTAATAATGAAAGGCTTAAAAAGCTCCAGGGCCATTTTCTTAGGTAGGCCGCACTGGTGCATCTTGAGTTCGGGCCCGACCACGATGACCGACCGTCCTGAATAATCGACGCGCTTCCCCAGGAGGTTCTGGCGAAAGCGTCCTTGCTTGCCCTTCAGCATGTCGGAAAGCGACTTTAAGGGGCGGTTTCCAGGCCCGCGCACGGCGTGGCCACGACGACCGTTGTCCAAAAGCGCGTCCACGGCCTCCTGCAGCATACGCTTCTCGTTGCGAACGATAACTTCCGGCGCGTGAAGCTCTAACAACTTCTTCAAGCGATTGTTTCGGTTGATGACCCGGCGGTAAAGGTCGTTCAAGTCCGAGGTGGCGAAACGCCCGCCATCCAAGGGAACCAAGGGCCTGAGTTCGGGCGGGATCACAGGCAGAACCTCAAGGAACATCCATTCAGGCTTATTGTCGCTCTTTCGGAAGCTCTCGATGACTTTCAGGCGCTTGATAAGAGTTTTGCGTTTTTGCTCGCTGGCGGTTTGTTTCATTTGAACGCGCAGTTTTTTGTCGAGGTCGTCCAGGTTGACCATACGGATTAAGTCCCGGACGGCTTCGGCGCCCATTTTAGCCTTCAAGGAGGCGCCGTATTCCTGACGGAACTTCTGGTATTCGTCCTCAGAGAGCAGTTGACCCACTTCCACCGGGGCCTTGCCCGGATCCAGAACGACATAAGACTCGTAATAAATGACTCGCTCAAGATTGCGGGTGGACATTTCCAACAGGTAACCCATGCGGGAAGGGACGCCCTTCAAGTACCAGATATGGGAAACCAGGCAGGCCAATTCGATGTGGCCCATGCGTTCGCGGCGTACCTTGGCCTGGGTAACTTCTACGCCGCAGCGGTCGCAGATGACGTCCTTGTACTTGATGCGTTTATACTTGCCGCACGCGCATTCCCAATCCTTTGTGGGTCCGAATATTTTCTCACAAAACAAGCCGTTCTTTTCCGGTTTAAAGGTGCGGTAATTGATGGTCTCGGGTTTTTTCACTTCCCCATGAGACCAGGAACGGATGGTTTCGGGTGAGGAAAGGCCGATTTTGATGGCGTCGAAGCGCGGTGTCTCCTTGAGCAAAACCTCCAAGTTCGGCTTTTTTTCCGCAACGAGGAGGGCCGCCTCGGGGGCGGCCGGTTTTACGGTCTCGTTTTCATTCTCAGGGGTGGTGGACTTGACTTGGCTCAATTTTTCCCCTCCTTTAATTGGAATTCTTGATGAGTTTGACGTCTAAGCATAGGCCTTGTAATTCTTTCACCAAAACGTTAAACGACTCGGGGATTCCAGGCTCCGGTGCGTTTTTACCTTTAACGATAGCCTCGTAAACCTTGGTGCGCCCCTGGACATCGTCGGACTTGACGGTCAAAAGCTCCTGCAGGGTGTAGGCGGCGCCATAGGCCTCCAGGGCCCAGACTTCCATCTCCCCGAACCGCTGGCCACCGAACTGGGCCTTCCCGCCTAGGGGCTGCTGCGTGATGAGGGAATAGGGACCGATGGACCGGGCGTGGATTTTGTCATCCACCAGGTGGGCCAGCTTCAGGATGTAGATGTAGCCCACGGTCACTTCCTGGTCGAAAGCCTCTCCCGTCATGCCGTCGTAAAGGGTGATCTTGCCCGATTCGGGCAATCTCTGTTCCTTCAAGGCCTTCTTGATTTCCTCTTCCCGGGCCCCATCGAATACGGGCGAAGCCACATGGTAACCGCCCTCGTGGGCCGCCCATCCCAGATGGGTTTCCAAGATTTGGCCCACGTTCATACGTGAAGGAACGCCCAAGGGGTTCAGAATAATGTCCACCGGCCTGCCGTTGGGAAGGTAGGGCATGTCCTCCACTGGCACGATCTTGGACACCACACCTTTATTGCCGTGGCGGCCCGCCATCTTGTCGCCCACGGAAAGCTTACGCTTCTTGGCGATATAGACCTTCACCAGTTTGATGACGCCTGGCGGCAACTCATCGCCTTTCTTCACTTTTTCAATCTCGTTGTTCTTCTCGCGTTCGATTTCCTTGACGCGGTTCTGGAGGACTTCATTCAAGCGCTTGATTTCCTCCTCGTTCTTTTCCTCCAGGATGTTTTTCTCGCTTTTGTTCAAGTCTTTGGATTTTTCCTCCACCTGTTTCTTCAAGGCCACAATACGGTTCTCATTTTCCTTCTCCAGCTGCTTCACCTTGTGAATGGCATCTTTTTCGATGGCCTTCACCATAGAGGCATCCCGGCCTTTGATCTTCTCGTCCTTTTCCTTGCGTTTGAAGACCTTGATATCGATGACCTTGCCTTCCACGCCCGGAGGAACCCTCAAGGAGGCGTCCCGCACATCCCCAGCCTTTTCGCCGAAGATGGCCCTTAAGAGTTTTTCCTCGGGGGTCAGCTCTGTCTCGCCCTTGGGTGTGACCTTCCCCACCAGGATGTCTCCCGGGACTACCTCCGCCCCGATACGGATGATGCCTTCTTCGTCCAGGTCCTTGAGGGCCTCATCCCCCACGTTGGGGATGTCTCGCGTGATTTCCTCCTTGCCCAGTTTAGTGTCGCGGGCTTCCAGTTCGAATTCTTCGATATGCACCGAGGTAAAATAATCTTCGCGGACCAGCTTTTCTGAAACAATAATGGCATCCTCGAAGTTGAACCCCCGCCAGGGCATAAAGGCCACCAGGAGGTTGCGTCCCAGAGCCAATTCCCCCTGGTCCGTGGAGGGGCCATCAGCGATGACATCGCCCTTTTTCACTTTCTCGCCCTTTTTCACGATGGGTCGTTGATTGATACAAGTGTCCTGGTTGGACCGCTTGTACTTGGTGAGCTTGTAGATGTCCACCGACCCTGTCTCGTCCACCTCATCGGCGAAGATGATGATCTCATCCGAGGAGACACCCGCCACCACGCCGTCGCGCTTGGCGATCATGAGAACGCCTGAGTCGTAAGCCGCCTTGTATTCCATGCCCGTTCCAACGAAGGGGGCCTCTGTCCGGATCAAGGGCACGGCTTGCCGTTGCATATTGGAACCCATCAAGGCGCGGTTGGCGTCGTCGTGCTCCAGGAAGGGGATCAGGGAAGTCGCCACCGAGAACAACTGCCGGGGCGAAACATCCATGAAGTGGATTTCCTCCGGCGCAACCAGTGGAAAATCGTCCTTGAAACGGGCCGCGATGATGTCGCCGGAGAATTTGTTGTTGTCATCTAGGGGAGTATTGGCCTGGGCAATGATGTACTTGTCCGCATCGTCGGCGGGTAGGAACTCGATTCTTTTGGAAACCTTGCCACCCTCCACTTTCCGTAAGGGAGTGGTCACGAAACCGTATTCATTGATCTGGGCGTAAGTAGAAAGGGACGCGATCAATCCGATGTTCGGGCCTTCCGGCGTTTCAATGGGGCAGACCCGGCCGTAATGGGTGTGGTGCACGTCGCGCACCTCAAAGCCCGCCCGTTCGCGGTTCAAGCCACCCGGCCCCAAGGCCGACAGGCGTCGTTTGTGGGTCAGTTCGGCCAGGGGGTTGGTCTGGTCCATAAACTGTGACAATTGGGACGTGCCGAAGAATTCCTTCACAGCCGCCGTAATAGGCTTGGTGGAAATCAATTGGCTGGGCATGGGATTCATATCCATATCCACGATCGACATACGCTCCCGAACCGCCCGCTCCATGCGGGTAAAGCCCAAGCGCAGCTTGTTCTCCAAAAGTTCGCCTGCCGTGCGGACGCGCCGGTTCCCCAGGTGATCGATGTCGTCCTTCTCGCCCTTGCCGTTGCACAAGTCGAAAAGGTAACGGATGATGGCCACCAAATCCTCTTTGGAGATCGTGCGCTGTTCCAAGGAGGTTTTCATCCCCAGCTTTTTATTCATCTTGTAGCGGCCCACGCGGGCCAAATCATATCGTTTCTTATTAAAGAAGAGGTTGTCCATTAGGCTCTTTGCGTTTTCTAAGGTCGGAGGGTCCCCCGGCCGCATTTTCTTGTAAATCTCCACCAAGGCGGTGTCCTGCGAGTGCGTATTGTCCTTGCGCAACGTGGTCAGGACGGAGACATCGTTGGGGTTGGAGGTCACGGCTTTGACCTGTTTGACGCCGTGCTTCTTGAGTGCCGCCACCACCTCAGCAGTGAAATCCGCGCCGGCCTCCACTAGCACTTCCCCAGTTTCAGGATGCGCCACGTCCGCAGCGGCCGCTTTTCCTTGCAGCTTCTTTTCAGAAACTTCAAGGGTTTCGACCTCAAAGAAGATCTTGAGGATGTCCTCGTCCGTAGAGAATCCCCATCCCCGCAAGAGAGTGGTGGCCACGAACTTCCTTTTGCGATCGATGCGAGCGTAAAGCACTCCGTTCACGTCGAACTCGAACTCCAGCCAGGACCCGTGGTAGGGAATCACGCTGGTCATGTACATCTTCTTCCCCGATGAGGAAAGCTTTCCGTCGTCCTCATCGAAGGTCACCCCGGGCGAGCGGTGCAACTGGGAAACGATGACGCGTTCGGCCCCGTTGATCATGAAGGTCCCACGTTCGGTCATCATGGGCAGGTCGCAGAAGAAGACCTCCTGCTCGCGGATGTCCTTGACCTTCTTGGTGTTGGTTTCTGGGTCTTCCTCGCGTATAACGAGCCGCAGGGTGACCTTCATGGGCACCGAATAGGTCATGCCACGCTCCTGGCACTCCCGCACGTTGTACTTGGGTTCCAAGAGGGTGTAGGAGACGAACTCCAAGGAGGAAACCTCGTTGAAATCCCAGATCGGGAAAACGCTGGAAAAAACCGACTGCAGCCCTTGGTCCGCCCTTTGGTCCATGGGCGCGTCCTTTTGCAGGAACGCCTCGTAGGATTTGCGTTGGAACTCAATGAGGTCTGGCATCTCCATGATGGAAGAGATACGGCTGAAGTCGATTCTTTCACGGCGGCCATATTTCATTTTTTTCACCGAGAGTCCTCCAGAAGAAAACAGGAATGGGCCAGCGCCTGGCTAGGCAGGAATTTCTTCCATCAGAAAACAAAAAACGAGAAAGGGCCTTTCTCGTTTTGGGCAAAGAGGGGTGATTATACAGACCTCTCCCAAAAGGAGTCAATAAAGTTATGGACTTTCTAATTTAAACAACCGAGGATGTCCTTGCAAGTCCCTGTGCAGGGTTTCCTTGAACCCTAGCGGGGCTAGGATCCCCGAAACCTTGTCATGGCCATTGGCGTGGATCTCAAGGAAAACCGCACCACCTTGCATAAGCCTCCCCGAAAGCCCTTGGGCGATCTCAACATAAGCCGCCAACCCGTTGTTTTCAGAAAATAAAGCCTCCGATGGCTCATAATCCCTTACTTCTGAGGACAATTCCGCTTTCTCTTGGAGGGGAATATAAGGGGGATTGCTTGCAATAATGGCAAATTGGGAAGGGTCCTCAGGTTTTAAAGCCGCAAACCAACTTCCCTGGCGCCATTCAATGTCGGAAGTCCCCAAATCACGGGCATTCAACTTGGCAGTTTCCAAGGCTTTTTGCGACTTATCCACCGCCCAAACCCGACAGGCGATGTTTTTGGCGACCGAAATGGCGACGCAGCCGCTGCCTGTGCCTAGGTCCAAAACCAGTCTTTTTTCTTCCGGGAGCCCTTCCAAGTGCTTCAAAACGCATTCCACCAGCAATTCCGTCTCGGGCCGGGGGATGAGAACCCCGGGCCCCACGGAAAAGGTCAATCCGTAAAATTCCCTTTGTCCCAGGATGTATTGGAGCGGTTCCCGAAGGGCTCGGCGTTTCAGCATTTCCCGGATGGCGGATAATTCCCCCGGGTCAAGGGGTCGGTCAAACTGGAGATAAACCTTGAGGCGATCCAAATGAAGGGCGTGAGCGACAATTATCTCCACATCCAGTCTTGGACTCTCCACGCCTTTTTGGGTCAAATAAGGAACCGCCCATTGAATGATTTTCAGCGGGGTCCAGACTTCCTTAGCGCCGACTCCTTCTGGCATCCAGAACTCCTTCCAAAAGCCCGAAAGCGATTCCTAACCTCACTCTTGCTCTTTTAATTGTTCCTCTTGATAGGCCAAAGCCAAGGCCTCAATGAATTCGTCCAAATCACCCTCCATGACACGATCCAGTCGGTAAAGGGTAAGGCCAATGCGGTGGTCCGTCACGCGGTTTTGGTGGAAATTATAAGTTCTGATCTTTTCGCTGCGGTCCCCGCTCCCAACCTGGCTTTTGCGGGTCACGGAAAGCGAAGCCTGGGCCTCCGCATCCGCCCTTTCCTTCAGTCGGGCATAAAGGACCTTCATGGCCTTGGCCTTGTTTTTCAGCTGGGATCGTTCATCCTGGCATTGGACCACTAGGCCACTGGGCAGATGGGTGATGCGAACTGCCGAATAGGTCGTATTGACGCTTTGGCCTCCGTGTCCCGAGGAACAAAAGGTATCGATGCGCAGGTCCGAATCCTTGATCTGGACGTCCACCTCGTCCGCTTCGGGCAAGACTGCAACCGTGGCCGCCGAAGTATGGATCCTGCCTGAGGCTTCGGTCCTGGGAACGCGTTGTACCCGGTGAGTGCCGCTCTCAAAGCGGAACTTGCTGTAAGACCCCTTTCCGCTGACCATGAAGATGATCTCCTTGAAACCGCCGATTTCCGTGGGGCTGGAATCGATCAGTTCGGCTTTCATACCGGTTTTCTCGATATACCTGGAATACATGCGGAAAAGATCCGCCGCGAAAAGGGCCGCTTCCTCCCCACCCGTCCCCGCGCGGATCTCCACGATGGCGTTCCTATCCCCGTTCGGATCCTTCGGCAGGAGCAGTTTCTTCAATTCTTTCTCCGCGTGCTCCAGTTTCTTTTCCAGGGTTGGAAGTTCCACCTGGGCCAGGGATTTCATTCCAAGGTCGCTCCCTTCCAGAAGGAGGCGGGCCTCCTCCCTTTCCCGCGTATATTTCCGGTATTCCTTGATCTTTTGCACCAACGGTCCCAAGTCCGAGTGCTCCTTGGCGACTTTTTGGAGTTCGACGGAATTGGCAAAACTGTCCGGGTGGACAAGTCGGTCGGATAGTTCCTGGTAGCGCTTCTCGGCTTGTTGGAGCTTGATCTCGATCATCGGAAAGCCTCTGCGTCGGTTGGGGATGAATTGAAATCAGGGGAAGACCTAATAAAAAACCTCCGGCATTGCTTGCCGGAGGTTTCACGGAAATGCGGGAGGAGGCTAGGAATTTTGCTCGGCGGATCTTTCAGCGGGCGGGGGTGCGGCCTGGCGCTTGGCCTTCTTGGCCGCGGCGGCGACCGCCTTGGCCTCCAGGCGGGCCTTGGTTTCGGCCTGGACCGTGGCGGCGGTGGCGCTCTTCTTCTGGAATTTCTCGACACGGCCAGCCATATCCACCAACTTGATTTTGCCGGTGAAGAAGGGGTGGCATGCCGAGCAGATCTCGACCGAGAACGTCTCGCCTTTGGTTGAAGCTGTCTCAATCACATTGCCGCAGGCACACACGATCCGGGTTTTGTGATATTTGGGGTGAATCCCTGTTCTCATGCCGCTACTCCGTTTCCGATAGCACGTTCCCAGCTCGTTTTCTGAGCGGGCGGTTTAGTTTATTCAAAAAAATGAAAAAATCAACCCTTTAGCTTCCCAGGGGGGCTAAAGTGCCCCTCGCCATCAAGTCCTGCGTCTCAATTTCCGAACATTATTTTCAATTTCAAGGGTTTGTTCTCTATTGGACCAGGTATAAGAGGGGGTTCCTCGGTTTGCCGTTCAAGCGGACCTCAAAATGAAGGTGGGGGCCAGTCGTCCGGCCGCTGTCCCCGACCTTTCCAATTAGCTCCCCCCGGCCCACCCTCTGGCCCAGCTTCACCAGGATTTCGTCCAAATGGGCGTACCAAGACGTCAAACCTTGGCCATGGTCCAGGATGATTAGTCGGCCATAGCCCGCCCGGATGCCAGCGAAAATCACCTGACCGTCCTGGGAGGCGACGACCCGCGCTCCCCATCCCGGTGCTAAATCCAGCCCCTGATGAAACTCCATTTTATGCGTGATGGGGTGTAGCCGCATCCCGAACCCGTCGGCGAATCGACCGGTTGTGGGTTTTAAAAAACCCTTTTGCGTGGACAGGGAAACTAAGGCCAGCCACCGCACGTCCTGGCGGGTCAAATAAGTCGCTCCGGGCAGATAGAGGATGTCCCCGGGTTTCAAATCCGCATCCCCCCTTTGTGGGTTGGATTGAAGGACATCCTCCAAAGAGATGCCATAAGCGCGGGCGATGTCCGCCAGGCTTTGCCCCGGCCGGGCCATGTGGAAAATGCCGTTCTTGGAGGGAATGAGAAGCAGAGCTCCTATTTCAGGCTGGGTGCTGTCGTTGGCTTGGTTCAGGCTTCGCAGGGTTTGCTCGGTAAGATGGAAATTTTGGGCGATGCCAGAAAAGGTGTCGCCGTCCTGTGCGTGGTAAGTGGAAAAATGAATGCCTGAAGCTTCCTGGAAGGACGATAAATCCGAAAGGGCTTCCGGGGGGCTGGGGGCGGGAGCCGAGGTGAGGAAGAGCATTTCGGGCTTCATGGCGTGGAGCGCCAAGGCCAGCATCCCGAACCAAAGAAGGGCTAACACGACAGCCACGCAGAGATAAACTCTGCGAACAAAAGAATCCATCCAAGAACCTCAAGTTTTGAGTTAATGAAAGTTTTTGTCCCACAACTCTTAAACGCGGTTAATGGTTTGTGGGACAAAAAATATCCGAAAATCAAAACTCAATACTTGTTTTCAATTACTCATTGACCGTTCCCTTCATGGACTCCAAAAAGGCCTTGTTGGACTTGGTGCGGCGCATCTTGTCCAACAGGAATTCCATGGCGTCCACGGGGTTGTTGGGATTCAGGATTTTCCTCAAGATCCAAACTTTGTTGAGTTCCTCTTCCGTCAACAACAATTCCTCGCGGCGGGTGCCCGAACGGGTGATGTCGAAGGCGGGGAAAATACGGCGTTCGGCCAGCTTGCGGTCCAGGACGATTTCCTGATTTCCTGTTCCCTTGAATTCCTCAAAAATCACCTCGTCCATGCGGCTTCCGGTGTCGATGAGGGCAGTGGCGATGATGGTCAGGCTGCCGCCTTCCTCGATGTCGCGGGCCGCTCCGAAAAACCTTTTCGGGCGCTGAAGCGCGTTGGAATCCACACCGCCCGAAAGCACCTTGCCAGAGGAAGGCACGATGGTGTTGTAGGCGCGTCCCAGCCGGGTGATGGAATCCAATAAGATCACCACGTCCCTCTTATGCTCCACCAGTCGTTTGGCCTTCTCAATGATGATTTCGGCCACCGTCACGTGGCGCTCCGGCGGCTCGTCGAAGGTGGAGGAAACCACCTCTCCCTTGACCGACCGCTGCATGTCCGTGACTTCCTCCGGGCGTTCGTCGATCAAGAGGACGATCAGGTAAATCTCAGGATGGTTTTTGGCGATGGCATTGGCGATCTTCTGCAGAAGGATGGTTTTTCCGGTGCGGGGAGGCGCCACCACCAGGCCTCGTTGGCCCTTACCCAGGGGGATCAAAAGGTCCATGACCCGCATGGACAATTCGTCGGGCGTGGTTTCCAGCCAGATGCGCTTATTAGGGTAAATAGGCGTTAGGTTGTCGAACAGGACCTTTTGCTTGATGGCGTCGGGCGGCTCGAAGTTAATCGAGTCCACTTTTAAAAGGGCAAAGTATCTTTCCCCCTCTTTGGGCGGGCGGACCTGGCCAGTGACGGTGTCGCCCGTGCGCAGGTTGAAACGCCGAATTTGAGAGGGGGAGACGTAAATGTCATCGGGGCCGGGGAGGTAGTTGTAGTTGGCGGACCTCAAGAAGCCGAAACCGTCGGGCAGAATTTCCAGAACCCCCTCGGCATTGATAACGCCATTGCGTTGGGTCTGGGTTTCCAGGATTTTGAAGATCAAATCCTGCTTTTTCATCGCCCCGATTCCTTCTAGGTTCAGCTCCCGGGCCACCTCGGTTAGCTCCGCGATGGTCTTCTTTTTCAGGTCCGCGATATCCACCTTAAATCCTTTCTTAAAGGGATTGTCCGGGCGCAAGAAAACCCCCGGAAATACCTTGGAAAACTAAAATCTTGGGTGAAAAGCCATGGGATTGAGTTTATTCCAGAAATTGAATCGGCCTACTCAGCATCAGGACCCTAATCATTTGGGATTAAACGCAGTTGCCACTTGGTTTGACTTTAAGCTTGGGGTAAGTCCGTCGGGAGTAATTGGGGATCGCGTCGGGCGTCTTTCGTGGATAGATTCATCCTACCATGCTTCCCCGGCCTGTCAACCACAAAATCAGATGAGAGGCATCAGGTTTCAGTGGGCAGCCAAAAGCCTATTGGTTAGTAACGGCGTGAAAATTTTCCTAAAAACCTGATGCCCGACATTTAACAATATTTACCTAATGTCGGTGACGCCAACCGCTATATCAGGAAAAGCGTTCGGTTCAGTGGCTCTCAAATGCAATCGTCAGTAATTAGCGCCCGTCATTCAGATAGGATAAGCCACAATGCGGTTTCGGCCCCGGGCCTTGGCGGCGTAAAGTGCCTTATCGGCCTTGGCGATGAGGTCCAAGGTCGTTTGCGAATCCTGGGGATAGGTGGCCACTCCGATGGAAACCGTCACTTGCGTTGTTTCCTTCCCGACCGCAAAGGAATAGGACTCAACAGCCTTGCGAATTTTCTCCGCCAACTCCATGGCCTGTTCCTTGGTCGTTTCCGGGGCAACCAAAACCATTTCCTCCCCTCCGTAGCGAGCCGCGATATGGGTCATGTCGGATTGCTCCTTCAAAATGCGGGCCACATCCATCAGCACATGGTCGCCTGCCACATGGCCGTAACTGTCGTTGTAACGCTTGAAATGGTCGATATCGAGGATCAAGAGGCTGAGTTGGGAGGAATAGCGGTTGGCCAGGATCAACTCCTCCTCCAGCCGCTGCTTGAAATGGCGGTGGGAGAAAAGTTTGGTCAGGCCGTCGGTGATGGAAAGTTTTTGTACTTTTTCGTAAAGGAGCGATTTTTGCAATCCGATGGAGATTTGGTTGCAGAAAACCTGGAATTGGGAAAATTTTTCTTGGTCGATGAAATCCTTTTGGCTGGAATAGGAACATAGGAAGCCGATGACCCGGTCTTGGACCAAGAAGGGAAGGAAAACGAATGATTTCACCGCTAGGTTTCCCAGTTTTGAAAAAGGTTCCTTTTCCCCAACCGAGGGCACCCATATTGGTTTTTTCTCCCGACTCAAAAAGGCCGCCAATCCGTTGTCCTCTAGATCAATATCAAAGGATCGAAAGAGCGATTCGTCGCACCCTGAGGCGATCCGTATTTCGTATTTTTTGGCGTCGTTGGAAAGCACGGCGATGACGAAATGGGGCAGGTCGAACATCCGTTCGGTAAAATCCCTGGTCAACTCGATCATTTCCTGGACGTTCAGGGTGCTGCCGGCCTCCTTGATGACGTCGTAAAGATGCTCGATCTGGCGGAGTTGTTTTTCGTTTTGGAGATTTTCCTTTTTCAAACGATCGGCAACTTCGCGGAAAGCGTCATACCGCTCCTGATCGGTCGCTTGTTGGGCTTGAAAACCTTCCTGAACATCGGCCTGCCGTCTCCTGAGGAAAGCGGGCGCCCAGTAAAGGGCGGCCAAGGCCAAGGTTTCGGGTACCACCCAAACCTGAGAAAAATGGCCCAGGGCACGGCCCACCGCCAGTCCCGTCAGGTAGGCCGCCAGGAACCAGGCCCCGGCCACGGGAAAGGAAAAGCTGAGAGGGGCGGTGAAAAAAGCCGGGGAAAAGGCGAAAAACCCGCCTGGCCCCGGCAGAAGGGCCAGGCCCAACAAAGCCCCGGCCAATAGGATCCCCATGATCTTCTGAACAAGGTGCTTCATAGGGCCGCCTTGGTTTTGGCGAAGCGGACGCAATTTCGGCCCTCGGATTTGGCCTGGTACAAGGCCTGGTCCGCGGAATCAATGAAGGATTCCACGTCCTTGAAGGACGGATTCAGTTCCGACACGCCGATTGAAACCGTCACGTGAGTGGCTTGTTGGGAGGTCATGATTTGTTGGGCCTGGACTTTTTGCCGTATGCGTTCGGCCACGTTCTTGGCTCCGAACCAGGGGGTTTTCAAGAGCAGGACTGAGAATTCCTCGCCACCGTAGCGGGCCACCAAATCGACCGTCCGGACCGTTTCCTTGAGGATCTGGGCCACCACTTTGAGCACCTTGTCTCCTACCAGGTGGCCGTATTTATCGTTATAGTCCTTGAACTTGTCCACGTCGATCATCAACAGGCAGAGGGGCAGTTTGTGTTCCAGTGCTCGGAAGACCTCGTCCCGCACCCTTTCCTTGTAATACCTTTGCACATAAAGCCCCGTCAATCCGTCGGTAATGGCCATTTCGATCGTTTGGCGGTAGAGGGCTGCGTGCTCCAAGGCCACCGTTCCCAAATCGCAAAAATTAGAGAGAAGGCGTGCGTCGTCCTGACGGAAGGAGGAGGGAAAGCAGCTTTCCATGCGGATCAACCCCAGCATTTCATTTCCTGCCATCAAGGGGGCCGAAACCAGGCTCCGGATCTTGTTCTCCGCCGGGTAATTCTGGAATCGGAAGTCGTTGGCGGTGTCGTTGACGTAAAGGGGCTTGGCCTGGGATACCACCCAGGCGTTGAAAATTTCAGCCGGGTTGAGCCTTTCCCGGTTAAGCCGCACCTCCATTTCCGTGTCAACGCTGTAGCGAACCGAGTGCAAGGATTTCCCGATACTGCTGTCGAAGAGCAAAAAGACGTAGACGCCCCCCTGCGCCATGAAGGTCTTGGAAATGGTCTCGATCAAAAGCACCACCACCTCCTGGGTTTTGAGACTCATGGCCAGGCTCCGGGCCAGTTCATTCAGGGCGGTGTAACGTTGGATCTTGATTTGGTTGGCCTGGTGGGCGCTCTGCACTTTCTCGTGGGCGATCCGGGCGTCGTTCATGGCCAGTTCCAATTCATCGCGGGCTTTTTGGAGCTGAAACTCCCGGGAATCCCCGGCCTTCATCCACCGGTACCAGTCGGCGTAATTCACGGCCACCCCCAGGATGAAAACCGTCAAGACCCATACCGGGGCCGAGGCCGAAAGCAGGTTCAAGAGGGCGATGGAAATGACAAGCACGGACAAGGCGGCGGTGGCGTTCAAGCCCAAAAGCACCGCCGACAGGGACAGCGGTAGGAAAAAAAGAAGGGAAGCGGAAAGAAGGCCCGTTCCCCTCTGGGAAGCAAGGAAACACGCTACCGCCGCCAAAAGGCAAGACCCCACTACCAGGACCCATCTTTGGGAAGGACTGAGTTTTTCAAGGTTTAAGATTTTCGGCATGACGGGCTTTCCAACGCGTAGGATAAACGCGGATGAACGTGGCTGGGAAAGGCGGTTTTCATCGCGGCAATGAAATTACTTACCAGCGTTTGTCCGCGTTCGTCATTGGTTCACTGTCGCTTGACTTTATTCAATGATTCCACCCAACGGTCAACGGCGTATTGTAGTTCTTTTCGGCCGTTTCGGTTGAAAATAACCCAATCCGATTTCTGGTTCTTTTGGGCTTGGGTCCATTGTGATTTTTCCCGGCGTTTGATTTCCCCCAAGTTCCAGCCTCTTTTTAAAAGGCGCTTGCGCCTTAAACCAAGGGGGGAGGACACGCAAAGAATACCGTCAAAAAAAGGGGCTAAACCGGTTTCAAATAATAACGGAACTTCCACTACGAGGAGCTCCCGGAGCGACTTTCGTGCCTGTTGCCGGGCCCAGGCCTCTACTCTCTTTAAAATCTCCGGATGCAACAGGCGGTTGAGTTGGACCCGCTGGACGGCATTGTTGAAAATTTCTCGGCCGAGTTTTTGACGGTCGATTTTCCCGTTCTTCCCCAAAACCCCCCTCCCAAAATGTCGGGCAATGGATTGGGCAAAAGCCTTTTCCGAAAGTAACTTATGCCCGAGGTGATCCGTCTGAAGTACGGGGATTCCCTTTTTCCGCAGCAATTCCAGGACAAGGCTTTTGCCCGATCCTATTCCGCCGGTAAGTCCGATTAAAAGAGGTCGCTTCATTTTTCGTCCTAACGAAGGCGGCTTAAGGTTGAAGGTCCTGGGTGACCCGACGTCCGAAAACTCAACCGGGAGGTAGGCTGTCGACGGTACTAGGTCTGGTCCAGGAAAGCTTGATAGGTATTTTTCATCAGCAAGGCGATGGTCATAGGCCCCACCCCGCCGGGCACGGGGGTAATGGCCGAAGCTTTGGGGGCGATTGCTTCAAAATCCACGTCTCCCACCAGTTTGCCCTCCGGCGTGCGGTTGATGCCCACGTCCACGACCACCGCGCCCTCATGGACCATGTCCGCCGTGACAAACTTCGGACGGCCCATAGCCGCCACGACAATCTCGGCTTCGCGCACGATCCCGGCGATGTCCCGGGTCCTGCTGTGGCAGACCGTGACCGTGGCGTTGGCTTCGATCAAAAGCTGGGCCATGGGCTTGCCCACCATGATGCTGCGGCCGATGACCACCGCCCTCTTCCCGGATACGGGAATCTTGTAGTGGTCCAGCATGGCCATCACCCCGGCCGGGGTGCAGGACCGCAGGCCCGGCAACCCGGCCACCAACTTTCCAAGGCTAAAGGGGTGCATCCCGTCCACATCCTTGTGGGGGTCGATGGTCTCGATGACCTTTTGCGGGTTGAGGTGGCCCGGCAGGGGCAATTGGACGAGGATGCCGTGGATTTGGGGGTTTTGGTTGAGGGACCGCACGAGCCCCAGTAATTCACCTTCGGGTGTTCCCGCCGAAAGTCGGTGCTCCACGGAAAAAAAGCCAAGGGTTTCGCAGGCTTTTTTCTTGCGGCCCACATAGACGACCGAGGCGGGGTTATCCCCCACCAGCACGACCGCCAGCCCGGGCTTCCGGCCCGTGGGTTTTACTTTTTCAAACTCTTGGGCGATCTCCGCCTGGACGGCCTTTGAGACCGCGTTTCCATCCATGATTAAAGCCATGGTCCCTCCCAGCAGATTCGGTTTCGAATTCCAAATTTTCGGTTTTAAGTAACCGGGGTTCTTCATTTTGAAGACAAAATGAAGAACTACAATAACTTAAACCTCAAAGTTCAACGCTCAATACTTTTCGTTGGTAAGCGCCCAAGATCGGTAATGCTGCCACAAGCGCAATGCCAGGGTGTTGGAACCTTTGAGCCTCTTCCCCATCAAATGGGTGATGGCCTGGATTCCGACGCCGGACCCCGCGAAAAAAAGCTCGCCCCGCTTCAAGACATCGGAAGGCTTCCAGGCTTTTTCTTTCACTGGAATCCGCAAGGCCCGGCATAGTTCAAGGACTTTCAAGCGGGTCACGCTTTCAAGTCCCCCTTGGCTGAGGGGCGGGGCGTAAACCACGTCATCCGCTGCCCAGAGGGGGGCGGAACTTCCCCCGTCCACGGCATAACCCTTTTCATTGAGCCGCAACATTTCATCCCATTCCGGGTGTTTGCGGAAATCGTGTCGGATCATCATGTAAAAAATCCACTTGAACTCCCCCGGAACCGAACCGGGGCTTGGAACCGTCCAAGGGCTGACCCCGGCCCTGCCCAGGGGAGGGATGAAAGACTCCGGATGGTGCCTCAAGGGCCGGATGACCGCGAAAAGGCGGGGCTTTTTTTTTGAAAACCGGCGGGGATTGGCCGGCGGGTCTACTTCCTGGACCAGACAGAAGCGGATGGCGAAGTGGCCGCCGGTTTGGCCGGCGAATAGGCGGACGGCCTTCTCAAAGGTCTTTCCCGGAGGGATGGGCCAGTCTAAAAACCGGCAGCCCTTTTCCAACCGGGCGAGGTGTTCCTGGAGGAAAAGGGGTTTCCCATAATAGACGGGCAGTGTCTCAAAAAGGGATTCTCCGTAGAAAAGCGCCGTATTGAAGGGAGAAATCCTTATTTGGGAGAAAGGCGCCAGACGATCGCCGGTAAAAATAAGGTCGGAAACCATTTCAACAGCCTTTCAAAACGAATGATGAATTCAAAATTTACTGTTTTCCTTTTTCAAGAAGTGTCGCCCCAAGCGTTTGGGCCAGGGCCTCCACCTTATAAAGGGTTTCCAGATATTCCCGGCCCGGGTCCGAATCGGCCACAATGCCGGCCCCCGCCTTGAATTCGAGCAATCCGTTGGAAAAAAGGGTGAAACTCCGTATGAGGATGTTGAAGTCGAAGCAGGGGCCCGGCGCCAAATACCCCATGCTTCCGGTGTAAAACCCCCGCGGACTTTCCTCCAACTCCTCGATGATTTCCATACAACGGATCTTGGGGCAGCCCGTGATGGTTCCGCCCGGGAAAAGGGACCTTAAAACATCGGAGAAGAGGGCGTTGGGGCGCCTTTGGGACCTCACGGTGGAAACTAGGTGGTGGACCCGGGCATAGGATTCGATCTGGGCATAACGCTCCACTTCCACGGTTCCGTAACGGGACACCCGGCCCAAGTCGTTGCGGGCCAAATCCACCAGCATTAAATGTTCGGCCTGTTCCTTGGGGTTCGTTTCCAATTCCGCTTTCATCTGCAAATCCTCAAGGCCATCCCTTCCCCGCGGCCGTGTTCCCGCGATGGGGAGCGTCTCCAACCAATCACCCTTTCCTGCCGCCAGGCGCTCGGGGGATGAGGAAACCACCGTAAAGTCCCTGCCCTGGAAAAGCCCCATGAAGGGTCCCGGGTTCATTTCGCGCAATATCCGGTAAAGGGTACCGGCGCTTCCCTCCCACTGGGATTGGAAACCCTGGGCGAGGTTGGCCTGGTAGATGTCGCCCAGGGAGATATACTCCTGGGCGCGCCGGGCCATGCTTTGATACCTGGAAGCGTCCATGAGCGCCTTGAGCCCCCGGACACGGAAAGGTTTCTGGGATCCAACGGGCATGAGGGACGTTGCACGCCCCCCTCGTCCGAAACAATAAATTTTTCGGGTCCGCCGGTCGAACGCGATCACCTGGGAAGGTTTGAAAAAATAAAATTCGGGTGCATGGTCTTCCCCGCCGCCTTCGCGCTGAACCATCCTGGGATTGGATCTTTTGCCGAAGTCATAGCTTAAAACGCCGAACCAAGCGGACGAAAGACAGAAAGGGAGGGGCTGGAACTGTAGTTGGACATGGGCCGCTTGGTCCGCGAAATCCCAAAATCCTAAAGGGGAGGGTTGGGTGCCGTAGGAATCTTTCCACCAAATCGAGCCGTCTTTTTCGAAAAATTCGTGCTCAGGTTCCCCGGCCACGATCAGCCATTGGTTCGCCTCACCCAGGGGGCCGGCGCTCTCCAGCAAAACAGCCGGTCCCTCCCCGGCCCATTGGTCCCAAACGGAGAGGACGTCGGGTATTTTAGACTCGGCTTCCACGGCTCGTAGTTCAAGCCGGCTGCCTTGGATTTCGGATAAAGCCTTCACGTTTGAGGAGCTCCGGACGCGGAGTTGAAAGGGCTATTGTAGGATGGCGTGGGATACTTTGGGAGGAAAGTCTAACGAGGCTTCGCCTTAGACCGGCAAAATGACTGACGACCCTTCGACTTGCTCAGGTCCCGAGTGGTTCAACAAGCTCACCGGAGCCGCTCTCGGGGCTGTGGACTGTCGACTGTGGACTGATTTTTAAGCTCTGGAAGTCATTAGAACGAGGGATTCCACGGCCCTTTGGATCTCATTCAGGTCGAAGGGTTTTAGGATGACCGTCAGGGGGCCCAGCTTCATGGCTTCACTTAAAAGGTCGCTGTCCGGATAGGCTGTCACGATCACGACCAGGGCCCTTACCCCCGATTTTTTCATTTCCCGGAAGGCCTCCACGCCGTTCATGCCGGGCATCTTCAGGTCGAGGAAAATGAAATCGTAATTATTTTGGGTGGCGGCCTGGATTCCCTCCTGGCCGGAGCGGACGGAATCCACCAGGAACCTCTTGCGGTCCAAAGCCCTCTTGTAAAGTTCGCAAAGGGCTGGTTCATCGTCCACGATCAAAACTTTCCTTGGCGCATGCCCGGCCCCGTTTTCCAACCACCGGTCGACCAGTTCCTTTTTAAAACGCCATTCGCTGCCGATTTTGAAGGAAGGGATTTCCCCCTGTTGGGCTAGTTTGTAAATGGTAGTGGTAGTGATTTTCAGATACGTCGATAATTCCTGGGCCGTCAAAATATCGCTCATAGAATTCCGCCGCCTTGGATAAGTGTTGAGACTTTATTTCGGGGATCGGAGGAATTATATCGCAATTGTTTTAGTGCGATTCTTTTTTCGAGGTTAAAAATCGGTTGCGCAGGAAAGTCTTGACAAATATTGGTCTTAACAAAAGTCCGGGTTTGCGCCACAAGGATGAACCTCTCTTTAAAAAGCGCTTTTATCTCCCAGGCTAGGAGGATGAGAAAAAATGCATAAATCTTCCAACAAGTTTGGACACGGATCTTATCCAAATGCAATGCGCCGGGAAAAACAAACCTTGGATATTGGAGACGCACTGTTGGGAAGCGCAAGGCCAAAAACGATCCTCAGGGCTGTTTTTGGACTACTTCTACGTAGGAACGGTCCACTTCCACCTTGCTGTTGTCACTGATTTTGAGGATCAGGATCTGTTCCTTGATGTCGGCCACCGTGCCATAAATACCCCCCCGGGTCAAAACCCGGTCTCCTCGTTGGATGGCCGTAAGCATTTCTTCCCTTTTCTTTCGTTCCTTGCTTTGGGGGTAAATCATAAGGAAGTAAAAAAGCACCATAATGGCGATGAACGGCGCGAAAGAAATGATGCCCGAGGCCGGGGACGTAGCTCCGGGTGCCGGCTTGGCGGGCGCGGTCGTCGCCGAGGTAGTCGTCTGCGCGTAGGCTGAATCCATTGAATCCCTCCAAAAAATCCTTGTAGTTTGTAGGTTAAAGTTTTCGCTGCCAACCTCGAACTGTCAACTGAGAACCGACACTTATCTTTCGTCCAGAACCCCATACCTTAATTCCACCATCTTGCCATCCTTGTCGAAAACCACCTCGATCTTGTCGTCAAAGGCCAACCCCCGGGAATGGTCGTACCGAAGCACCATCCGGCTGCCCTCGTGGCCTTCCCGGTCATAGGAAAAATACATGTTCTCAAAGGCGTTCCGCACGTCGCCGTCCGAGGAGGCAAAGGAAATCCCTTCAGGCGTCAGGAAGTCCAAATCATCCGGGCCGCTTGGGGCGGTCATCTTGAAAATACCCCGGTCCCGATTCTCATACTTTAATAGGGAAATATTGCGGTATTGGTAAAAATACCGCTCGTGGTTGGAGGTATCCATTTCATCCATTTTTTTCGCCATTTTCCAGCCCCGGTCCTCCGCCAGGGTGTAAATCTCGTGGAGGTTATATCGCACCCCTTTGTTCCAGACTTCCCCGTTCACCAGGTCCAGTACCAGCAGGTTTTCCTTATCCTTGTTGGCCTTGGCCATCTCCTCTGTCTTTTGGGAAGCGTCGCTTTGGTAAACCTTCACGTCGCCTTTGGTGTTGCCTTGGGAGGTTTGGTTTTTCCCTTCCGGAACAGCCGTTTGGGTGGCCTGAAACTGGGCTTTTTCCAGTTCCAATTGTAGCTTCTCGTTCTCTAGCTGTAACTTTTCGATTTCCAGCTTTTGTTCCTCGATCTGCAGGGAAACCGGGCCGGAAGGGGTAGGTTCATCCGTCGGAGTTTGG
>JASHQZ010000275.1 GCA_030038835.1 candidate division FCPU426 bacterium | reverse complement strand
ATTGTTGTAGGAAGTATTGGAAGTTTTGAAAACCCATCTGCGATGGGATTTTCAAAGAAACCTTTCAAGGTAACCCCACGATTTCCTGCGGAAATCTTTGGGGTGAAGACTGTTGCAAGGTCGCTTTTTGTCCCTGGAACAGGGTTCCAGGGACTTTTTCATCAGTCTCAGGTTTTTTCAAAACGGCGAACCCGCCGGAAACGGCGGGGGAGGGAGGTGGCCGATGAAGAACCTTTCCACGGTGGCCTTGGTGGCTTGGCTGGCGCCCTGGGCGTGTTTCGCCCAAATCCTGCTGCCGGCAGGGGGCGGCCTGGTCACCGGCCCTGAGGCGGACAATGGCGGTTCCTTTTACGCAGGCCTGGCCGCGGCCTTGGCCGCGCCGCTTCAAAGCCAGGGCACCCTCTACCAATGGGGCGCGGGCGGGGACTTAAGCGGCGGGTACGCCTTCAACGACAATGTGGCGGTCCAGATGCAGTTGGACAACCTGTATTTTTCCAGGCCCCAGCCTTATTCCGCCTATTCCCTGTGCAGCTTGGCCGAACTGCGCCTTTCCCTGGACCTGGACGAGTTCCAGCCCTATGTGCTTTTGGGCCCGGGCCTGAACTTCCATTTCATGCTTTCCAACCTGAAGCCCGCCACGGCCGTGAACTTCGCCACCGTCATAGGCCTGGGCGGCCTGATGCCCGTGTCCGACGACGCTTCCTTTTACGTGGAGGGCAAGTATGTCGTCACTTATTACAACCCCTCCCCGGCCCCCCTGGGGGAGGTCAGCCAGGACATTCCCATGGAGGCGGGTTTGTTGTTGGACCTTTAGCGGGCCGGAGGGAGGGAATCTCAGGCGGTTATTGCGACAAAACCAACGGCAAAAACCTGAGATTCTGGTTGGCCCTTTGGGCCAACGCGCCACAATCTTGTCGCAAACCGAGCCTATCGGCTCTGCTCCTCGGAATGACAGCAAACGGAACCAATACTAAAAATTAAGGAGTAGGAAATGAAAAAAACCTTGATGGCTGCCGTGCTATTGTGCTCTTTTTTAAGGCCCGCTTTCGCCGGGGTCGTCACCCAAACGGTGGATTACAAGGACGGCGGCACGGTTTTGGAGGGTTACCTGGCCTATGATGATTCCCTCCAGGGGAAACGGCCGGGCATCCTGGTGGTGCACGAATGGAACGGGCTGGGGCATTACGTCGAGGGGCGCTGCCGGCAATTGGCCCAGCTAGGCTACGTGGCTTTCGCCGCGGACATCTACGGAAAGGGCGTGAGGCCCCAATCCATGGAAGACTGCCAAAAGGAATCCTCCAAGTACAAATCGGACCGGGCCTTGATGAGGGAAAGGGCCCAGGCGGCGCTCTCCCAGCTTCAAAGCAACGGAAGGGTGGACGCCTCCAGGATCGCGGTCATCGGTTATTGCTTCGGGGGGACGGTGGCCCTGGAACTGGGCCGAAGCGGGGCCCCGGTCTTGGGCATCGTCAGCTTCCACGGCGGGTTGGACAACCCCACCCCGGCGGACGCCAGGAACATCAAGGGAAAGGTGCTGGTTTGCCAGGGAGGGGCGGACACCCACACCCTTTCGCAGGTTCCCGACTTTGAAAAGGAAATGAAAAACGCCCAGGTGGATTATAAAATCATCACTTATCCCGGGGCGACCCACGGCTTCACCAATCCCGACAACAAGGGGCCGGCGCTGAAATACGACTCCCAGGCGGACAAGAACTCCTGGCAGGCCATGGAGGACTTCTTTAGCAGGATTTTTAAGTCCTAATACCTTTAAAAGACCCTGTCGCGGCGGGAAGAAGGCATAATGGATGACCGGCCCCGGATTTCCCCCATCCGCGGGGCCGGCCCCGATCTGATTCTGTTAAGAAGGCTCCCTATGACCGAGAGTGAGGCCGATAAGGTTTTTTCCATTTTCACCGGGCTGCTGGAAAGCATTCAGACTTCCGTGTTTCAGGTAGACGGCGTCAGTGAAAGACTTATCTTGAGGAAGACCTTCCCGACCCATTTCGCGTTGTGCTCCTGGCCCCTGGGGACCATCACGGGTTTTTTCCCTTATTCCCTCGCATTGGACAACCAAGCTTTAGGCTGCCGCCACTCCATCGGGACCACTTCGACCGATTTAATCGTTTGTATCGCGGCGCCCCATCTTGACGCCCTGCACCAGGCCTTAAGTTGCATCCGGGAAACCAACGATTTATTCGTGATGCCCGACGCCGTCGAACCGCCGAAGCTGCCCCTCTGGGTCCGGGGACCCAACGGCCGGATCGTTGAAATTCCCAATTACCATGGGGAGGACTTAAGCCAATTTGATTTGGAGTCCGCGGCCAAGCCTCTTTTAACCGCGGAAGACACCGAAGCCATGGAGTAGAATCGTTTATTGCCACGGCGCAAGGGGCGAGGGTTTGAGGAGGTTTTGTTAGAGCCTTAGATGCTCTAACAAAACCTCATTTAACCACTAAGGTCACCAAGAACAGAGAACCGATAATGGCTTTAAAGCCCAAGCAAATCTGATTTCTTTTTTAACTTTCTTGGTGAGCTTGGTGTTCTTGGTGGTTCAAACGGCCTTTATTTTTGATTTTTGTCAGAGAAAGCCCTAAGCGCCGCCTGCCAGTCGGGCCTCCACGGCCCTCCAAGCCTCTTCGACGTCCCCCTTCAGATCCTTTTCCCCCTCTTCCCGCAAAGCCGAAAGAAAGTCCCTCACCGCCTTGGAGCGGAAACGGCCCAGGGCCTTGAGCGCCTCCCGGCGCACCTCCAGGCTGCGGTTCTTCCTGGCCTCCATGAACTTGTACCTGCCGGCCCATTCCATGAGGGCGGCCTCGGAAGGGGCGTCGGCCAGGCTTCCCAAGGCCTGGCAGGCCCTGTGCCAGAACCGCTCCCGGTCCTTCCCGTGGGGGGGATAGTTCCGCACCGCCTGGACGATGGCCTCCCCGTCGCCCTCCAAACCCACGGCGGCCAGGGTTTCCAAGGCGTCCAAGGCGATGGGGGCATCGGGTTTTTCCAGGAGCCGCACCAGGAAGGGCCGGTACCCCTGTTTTTTCCACTGCCTGGCCGCGGCCAGGACCTTCGCCTGGGCGCCCTGGCTGAAGCTGTTCCAATGGCGCTCGAAATAATCCTCCAGATCGCCGGAAGGGGGGACGGCCGTGAAGATGTCCAAGAATTTCTCCAGTTGGGGGCGCTTTTCCGGCCACTCCAACCAGGTCTCGTAAACGTGCAACTCGGCTTTTTGCAGGACCTCCAAGAGCTCCACGGCCTTCTGCCAGGAAGGGCTCCCGGCGGGTTCCCTCTCGATTTTCTGGAAAAGGAAAGGATTGGCACGGCGCCCCAACCGCGTGAAAAGCTGCCGGGTGTTCTCGCCCTTGTCGTCCGGCGAGGGGTAGCGGGCCAGGAGCGACTCCAGGATGGGCTCGCAGAAGACCGTGTCCAGGGCCACGCGCGCGGCCTGGTTCTGCTTTTCGAAACGGGGCGGGGTTTGCTCGGCGGCCCTCACCAAAAGGCGCGTCATTTCCAAAATTTCGGTCCAATCGGGGAAGGCCAGCTCCTGGGGTATCCAGTCCTGGCAGAGGGTCAGGGCCAGGGGGTAATTGGCCGGGCGCCTTATCTCCCTCAGCAGGCGGCACAGGTTGCGCAGGCCCTCCGACTGGAGTTGCCCGGGGAGCCGTTTCCAGGCAAGGTGGGTCAAGTGGCGCAACGCCAGGCCCTGGGTCTTCTCGTCCGCCGAGAAGACATTTTCCCATAACCTCCCCCAGAAGGCGCGGAAGGCCTCCTCCCGTTCCGGTTCCTGGAACCAGTCCGCCCGTCCGCCGAGTCTTTCCTCCAGCTCCGGGGACAGGAGGGCGTCCCAATCCCCCTTTTCCACGGCCAGACGCAGGGGATCGTCCTCAAAGGGAGCGCCTGGGGCGGAGGGAACGGCCTCCCCCGGCGCGGGGGTTCCGGGGGAAAGGGGGACGTCCCCGGCCGCGGGCGCTTCCAGGGAAAGGCCCTGGCTTTCGCCCAAGAGCACCAGTTTCCTCAAAAGGTCGTCCATGCTCACCTGCGCGTCGTTCAATTGGACGGGCGTCTTCAACGAGGCCAGCGCGCCTTTCAAGGACAGGAACCCCCCCATCAGCTCCCGCCAGGGCCGTTCCTGGGCGGCGCCGGCTCCCGCCGCCTCCCGCCCCGGGTCCGTTTCCACCTCCAGCCAGGCACCCATGTTCTCCACCAAGCGCCGGGCCACTTCCTGCTTGTTGGCGTCGGGCCGGACGCGGCTGAAAATCTGGAGGAAATATTGGAGGGCTTCCAGGGCTTCCTGGAGGTTTTGCTCGCCTCCGGGCCCGGCCAGGGCCTGGTCCGAAGGCACCACCACCTCGCCCTCGGAGAGGGCCACGAAAACCTTCTCATTCACGTGGATATGTTCCACGGAATGCTGGACCAGGGCCTGGGACAGGGAAAGGCCGCTGGGAAGGGCCTTGGGCTTCAAAAGCGAGAACAGGGCCTCAAGCTCGGAAACCTCCACTCCCTTGTGGAAGGTGAGGGTGTGGATCTTGTGGGTCAGGAAGAGGTCCTTGATCATGTTGGTGGAGCCGGTGAGGCGCTCGTCCAGGGGCGAGCCTTCCACGACCAGCCGGCCCTCGGATTCGCCCAGGGACACCGAAGGCATTCCCTCGAACAGCAGGGAAAGGGCCGCCAAGAGCCGGTCCAGGGATTGTTTCACCATGGCATTGTCGGCGGAATAAAGGATGAAGTTGGAAAGGGCCACGCGCAGTTCGCGCAGGGCCACGGAAGCCTGTTGGATTTGGCCGTTGTCGAGCATGGGAGAACTTTAAACGAAAAAGGGGCGGAACGCCTGTTAAAAGTTCGGGGAAAACGAGGGACGGGGCCTACGACCCGCGTCATTTTCAGGGAATGTTTAAAGCACCGCCGTTATTTAACAAACAAAGAGGCTTGAGGCTATAGAATTAGCCCATGTT
>JASHQZ010000274.1 GCA_030038835.1 candidate division FCPU426 bacterium | reverse complement strand
CCCGCCAGGCGGTTGGGGTCCCATTTCAGGGATTCCAAATCCGCCTTCCGGCCGGACAAGGTGCGGTTTCCGTTCCGGCGCAGGAGGAACAACCCGAAGGAAGTCACCGTCACCGCCGTGAGGATCACGCCGTAAAGTTGGAACTCCTGAAAGCGGAACATGGCCACCATGCTGTCGTAATCGGTGGCGCGGGACTTGGAGAGGAAATAGCCGAAAAGGACCCCAAAGAGGATGTAAGGAATCGCGTTTTCCGCAGCCGGAGCCTTCGAGGGTTTACGGCCGGCGGAGCGGGAGGTCCTGGACCGGGGTTTGGGGGGGGCCATTAGAACACCGCCTTATAAAGGATATTGGTCACCAGGATGCCCGCGGCCAGGAAGGCCAAGGTGGCCAGGATGGACATCTTGCTGCCCAGCGACACTCCCATAATGGTGTTGCCGCTGGTGCATCCGCCCGCCCAGCGGGCGCCGAACCCCACTAGGAACCCGCTCCCCAAGAGCCACAGCAGCTTGAAGAAAAGATTCCCGAAAGTGATGCCGTCCAGCTGGCCGTAAAGCCAGGTCCAGCTCCAGTGGCCCAGGTTGGCCAAAAGCCCGCCCAAGGGGAGACCTAGGATGAACCAGAACTTCCAATGGGAAGAGGAAGCGTTGAAGGCCGAATCCTTGGTCACGATGGAGCAGGCGTCCTCGAAGCCGCCGGTCACACCCAGGCGCTTGCCCATGAACCAGGCCAGTCCCACGGCCGTCAGCCCCAGGCCCAGCCCCGCGGCCCACCAGGCCCAGGTTTGGGAGAAGAGCAGCTGCAGCACATGCATCACGAACGCTTGGAAATTAAAGGGTGGTCCCGGTGGATGCACTTCATTCCTCCTTCAAGAGAGTTGGCTCATTGTACCCTGATTTTAAAAACGGAAGTCCCCGAATTTGCGGCCGGTGACGCGTTCGTAGGCTTCCACGTATTTTTCACGGGTTTTCACCACGATTTCCCCGGGCAAAACCGGGCCCGGGGGCGTCTTGTTCCAATCCTTCAGGGTTTCCAGGTAATCCCTCACAAACTGCTTGTCGAAACTCTTCTGGGATATCCCTTCCTTATATTCGGCCTTGGGCCAGAAGCGGGAGGAATCGGGCGTCATCACCTCGTCGATCAGGATCAACTGGCCGTCGAGCAGGCCGAACTCGAACTTGGTGTCGGCGATGATAATGCCTTTTTCGTCGGCCACGTCCCGGCCTTTCTTGTAGATGGCCAGGCTGACGTCCTTCACCTTCCGCGCCAGGGCGTCGTCCTTGAGGATCTTTTTCATTTCCTCGAAGGAGATATTGACGTCGTGGCCCTGCTCGGCCTTGGTGGAGGGCGTGAAGATGGGCTCCGGGATGCGGGAGGATTCCGCCAATCCCTTGGGCAGCTCGATGCCGCAGACCTTGCCGGTTTTCTGGTATTCCTTCAGGCCCGAACCGGTCAGGTAACCCCGCACGATGCACTCCGCGGGAAGGGGCTTGGCTTTTTTGACGATCATGGAGCGGTTCAAGAGTTGGTCCTTGGCCTTTTGGAAGGCCTCGGGAAGGGTGGAAATATCGGTGGAAACCACATGGTTGGGGATGATGCCCTGGACCTGCTTGAACCAATAAAGGGAGATTTGGTTCAACACCACGCCCTTGTCCGGGATGCCGTTGGGCATGATGACGTCAAAGGCCGAGATGCGGTCGGTGACCACGATCAGCAGCTTGTCGCCCAGGTCGTAGATGTCGCGCACCTTGCCCCTCTTGGGCTCGGGAGCGCCGGATATGTTCGTCCGCAAAACGACAGGGGATTGGCTTACCGTCATGTCACCTCTCCTATTTTTGTGTTTGCAACCATTTCACGTACCGCGCTATCCCATCCTCAATCGGCACAAACCGATCGGGATATCCAGCGGCGCGCATCTTATTCATGTCAGCCTGGGTGAAATACTGGTAACCCGCGCGGAACTTCTCCGGCGTGTCCACCCACTCGATTTTTTGCTCCAGCCCAAGGGCCGTGAAAAGCGCCTTGGAAACATCCAGGAAGGTGCGGGCGGTCCCCGTTCCGCAGTTGTAGATGCCCGGGGGAGGGTTTTTTTCCAGGCAGAAAAGGCACAGCTTCACGATGTCTTCCACGAAGATGAAGTCCCGTTTCTGCTCGCCGTCCTTGATCCCTTCCTTGTGGGAGCGGAAGAGGGTCTGCTTGCCTGTTTTCAAAATTTCGTGGAAGCCGTGGAAGATCGGCGAGGCCATTCGGCTCTTGTGGTTCTCGTCCATGCCGTAAACGTTGAAGAATTTCAAGCCGTACCAGCGGGGCGGCGCGGCTTTTTGCCCCAGGGCCCAAAGGTCGAACTCGTGCTTGCTCCTGCCGTAAACGTTCAGGGGTTTGTACTTGGGGATATCCTTATGGTCGTCCGAATAGCCCTCCTCGCCCTTGCCGTAAGTGGCGCCGCTGGAGGCGTAAATAAGGGGAATCTTCTTTTCGGCGCACCACTGCCACACGGCCTTGGTGAAATCGGTGTTCATTTTCCACATATAGGCCTGGTCGTGGTTGCCGGTGTCGGTGCAGGCGCCCAGGTGGAGGACCGCCTCGATGGCTTGAAGGCGGGGAAGCTCCGCCAGGAGCTTCCCGCGGTCAACGAAGGGAAGGGACTCCAGTCCCTTAACGCAGGAACGGATATTGCGGTAGTCGGGCTTGTCGGAAAGAAGAAGGTCCTTTGGCCCTTTCTCCAGGAGGCTGTGGGCCAGGCGGGCGCCGATAAAGCCGTAGGCGCCGGTTAAAAGCAAAGTCATTCACATTCCTTTATTATTTTGAGGATTTAGTGTCGAACTCCACGTCACTTTTTCCAATGGTACCGGCGCTGGCCTTGTCCGACTGGGATTTTCCATTCTTGGATTTTTTCCCTTTATGCCCTTTTTTGCCCTTTTTACGGCTTTCGGCGGTGTGCTTGGTCCGGGCCCAGGCCGTGGAGGGTGAAAAAGCGGGGAAGAAAGCCAGGATCGCCACCAGGACAACCCAGATCCATTTTTTCATCCGTGCCTCCTTACCAATGGAAAGGGCATATTATGGCATAAACTGCGGGTGAATAGACAAGTTCGGTCTTTTCGGTAGTGACTCATTTTTGCGGAATACCGCCCCTTTTTCCCCTCTGAAAGAGGGCGGTCCGGTTGATTCAACTTATAGATCCCTTGGTAACTATCCCTTCATGGCACATAAACACCTAAAGCGCTGTTCAGTGGGTTATTTCCCCCTTTGAAAAGGGAACTATATCTATCTTTAAGTTCTTATATTTTGACGTCGTTGCAAGGAATGCCCGCCGAATAGGCGGGCGTTTATGACGAAGCAACCCCAGTTTAAATATGCCGTTACAGAGAAATCGGCTGCCACGGCCAAACCACCCATGAACTGAGGTTGCTTCGCCTCAAAATTCGAGGCTCGCAATGACGGCAAAATCAGAGAACTCAAGTATATAAGTCCCATTTTTTGAGACTCTCAAAATCTGGTTCTTGGGAGGGGACTGGGTTATACGCCGTTTTTAGGGGATTCTCAAAATCCATGCCCGGGAGGCCGGGGCTATACCCTAATTTTTTGAGACTCTCAAAATCCGGTTTTTGGGAGGGGGCCTGGTTATCCAACGGTTTTTGGAGACTCTCCAAAACCTGGCCCTGGGATTCCCGGCTTTTCCCGGACTTTTGGAGATTCTCTAAAACCCGATCCTGGGGCGGAACCTGAATATCCAATGATTTTTGGAGACTCTCCAAAACCTGGCCCTGGGAAGCCGGGCTATCCCCTGGCTTTTTGAGACTCTCAAAATCCGGTTTTTGGGAGGGGGCCTGGTTATCCACCGTTTTTTGGAGATTCTCCAAAACCCGGCCCTGGGATTCCTGGCTTTCCCGGGATTTTTGGAGATTCTCTAAAACCAGCCTCATGGAGAACCCCCAATATCCTCATGGTCCGGCCGACAACGGTATTGTCCACCTTTCCCCAAAGTCTCTCACAGGGAAACCCCCTGTGTACCCTCAAAACACGGCCCTTTTTCAAAGCGGGGGAATTATTCAAACTGAGTCACTTCTGTCTTTTCGGTTGGTTATAGCCCTGCGGGCGGATGGGGCGCCCGGTCCAGGGCAAAGGGTGTTAAATCCAGGGCGGGCCTTTCGCCTAAAGCGGCCTGGGCCATCAACAGGCCCGTGACGGCCGAAAGCAGGATGCCGTGGGTGAAATGCCCCGTGGCCAAGAACAGGCCTTCCCTGCCCGGCACCCGGCCCAAATAGGGCCAGCCGTCCACCGACCCGGGCCGCAGTCCGGCCCAGGTATCCTCAATGAGCTGCCGGGAAAGGCCGGGCAGCGCCTTGAGGGCGCCGGTTTTTAATTTTTCCATTCCTTCGGACGTCGTGACTTTCTCATAGCCCGCGTCTTCCAGCGTGCTTCCCACGTAAATATGCCCGTCCACGCGCGGCACCAGATAGGTAAAGGCTTTTTGGAGGCCGGTGAAAAGGATGTGGCGAAGGGTCCCGGACGCCGCCCGGTACATGACCACCTGGCCCCGGAAGGGTTTGGCTTCCAGGCGCAGGCCCAGCCTTTCGGCCAACAGGGCCGACCAGGCGCCCGATGCCACCACCACCGCATCCCCTTCCCGCAGGCCCTTGGAGGTACGGACTCCCGTCACTTGGCGGCCCTTGAGGAGGAAATCCTCCACGGGTTCCAACTCCCCCAGCTCCGCTTTTCCCTTTTGGAGCACTTGAAGCAGGGCCCGGGTCAGGCGGGGGGGGCGAACCTGCCGGGTTTCCTTGAGATAAAACGCCGACCGGATGCCGGGCGAAAGTCCCGGTTCCTTTTGGGAGGCTTGGGAAGGGGCCAGCCATTCCCCGGAAAGCCCGAAGGTCTTCAAGTTGCCTTCCATGCGGCGCACGGCGGTTTCCTCCTCCTCGGTGAAGGCCAGGTCCAGGCTGCCTGAATCCAGCAGTTCGGGGTCCACTCCGCTTTCCTTCTTAAGCCTCGCGGCCCATTCGGGAAAGAGATCGTAGGATTTCCGGCAAAGGGCGAAAAAGGCGCCGCCCACTCCCGAGGCGCCGCGAAGGTCCAGGTAGCCGGCGCCCGACCAGGAGGCTTCCCGCGCGAAGGGGCCCTTGTCCAGCACCACGGGCGTCAACCCCCGGCGCAGGCAGTGCTCGGCGATGGAAAGGCCGATCACGCCTCCCCCTATGATGATGATGCGCCCACCCAAGGGTTCTCCTTAAGAACCGGATTGAGGAAGGCGTTCATTATAACCGCCGTCCCCCGGGGAAACCCGATCAAGGGGCCGTAAAATAAAAAAGCCTTCCCCCACCCGGGGGAAGGCTTCCACCATCTTAAAACTAAAGGCCGTTTAGTTGCCCGTGGTGGTTTTGGAATTGTCCGCGGGGGCGGAAGAGTCGGACGGAGTGGAGGAAGCCGCAGCGGGGGTCGCGGAAGCGTCCGAGGCGGCGGGCGCCGTGGAGGCGTCGGTGGAAGCGGCCGGCGAGGTGGAGGCGTTGGAGGAAGCCGGGGCCATGGAGGCATCCGAAGCGGCGGAACCCGCCGGAGGCTGCAGGAAGGCGTAGGGCCGCACCAGCAGGGCCTCCCATTTTTTGCCCGAGCGGTTCACCAGGATGGCGAAAAGGTGCAGCTTCATGGGGTCGGCGTCCGTGCCATCGGGCTTCTTCATGCCCGTCAGGGTGGAGGTGCAATCCACCAGGGCGATGTTGGGCATGGGATAGAAGCGGATGTTGAAATCGTCGAAGGCCTGCTGGGTCCCCTTGAGGGGCCCGGCCAAGTCGGCCCCGGCCACCTTTTCCACGCCCTCCCGGCCCTTGCCCTCCATGCCCATGGGGTTGATCAGGGAGGAATCCGGCGTGAAGTGGGAAGCGATGGCATGGGCGTCGCCCGAGGCCCATGCCTCGGAGATTTCCTCGAAGGCCTTCTGGATCCCGGCCTCATCGCCCTTCGCACCCTTGGCTTTCTTGGGGGCTGGCGCCGCCGCGGCGGCCTGATCCGGTGCGCTCGCCGGAGCGGCCGAGTCGGAAGCGGGCGCGGCGGTTTGATCCTGCGCCAGCAAGGGGGTGGACAACAACAGCATTCCAGCCACGGCGAAAAATTTCTTCATAAAGATTTTCTCCCTTTTGTGATTTCCGGCGCCGTGAATGGAATCCCTTTCCATCACCCAAGGGCGCCGGAGAAAGACACGATACCAGCCTTCCTTCCAGGAAGTCCGTATCGTACCGATTTCGTTCCAGCATTCTCCCATTGAGAATCGGCACATTATCCATCCCGTCTCCGGCAGGGTCAACGGCGCTAAATCCAACCAACGGGCTTGCTCCTTTCCGCTGGACGTTGTACTGTTTTCATTCCAGTTCATGGATTACCTTGGAGGAATCCCATGCGGAAATTTTTAACGTTCCTTTTCCTTCTCCTGATTTTCCCCGCGGCTCCACCGACCCAAGCGGGTTCCTCCGGTTTCTTCACGGTCCTTTGGAAGGACGGCAAGGCCTGGTTCCATTCCCCCTTCCACCGCGCCTTCCTCTCCATGGGCGTCAACGCCATCGGGGACCAGTCCTACCGGGCGCCCAACGACCACTATTACGACCCGGTCAAGAACCAGTACGACGGAAACAAGAAAGCCTGGATGAAGGGCGTCTTCATCCGCCTTAAGAGATGGCACTTCAACACCATCGGCAGCTGGTCGGACGGGGACCTGACGACGGTCCAAAATTTCCCCTATACCCCCATGCTGTACATCGCCCGGGGAAGCCAGTGGGACGACGTGCTTCTTTCGGTCTTCACGGACGACTTTGAGGCGCGCGTGAGGGAAAACGCCCAGCAGGCGGCGAAGACCAAGGACGATCCCTACTTGGTCGGGTACTTCCTGGACAACGAACTGCCCTGGTGGGGCGACCATGGGTGGAGGTCGCCGGGCCAGAAAACCCTCCTTGAAAAATACGCCCTGATCGGCGTGGACAACGCCAACAAGGCCGCCCTGGAGAAATTCTTCGAGGACCGGTACAACAACGACATCGACGACTTCAACAAGGCCTGGGACCAAGACCTGAAATCCTTCGAGCAGATGGAAGAGCCTGTGACCCTGACGGTCCGCACCCGCAAGCAGCAGGCCGAGGCGGAGGCATGGGCGGGCGTGGTGGCGGAGCGGTACTTCGCCGTGACCACCCGGGCCCTCCGGGCCGTGGACCCCAACCACCTGATCCTGGGCGTGCGCTTCGCGGGGGAGACGCCCTGGGATGTGGTGGCGGCCTGCGGCCGCTACTGCGACGTGGTGTCGGTGAACCATTACGCCAAATCCGGCGACATCGACCAGGATTTCCTCGACAACATCTACGCCAAGACCCGGAAGCCCGTGCTCATCACCGAGTACTCCTTCAGCGCCATGGAAAACCAAAGCGGCGACCCCAACACCCACGGCGCGGATGTGGCGGTTCCCACCCAAAAGGACCGCGTGGAGCATTTCGAGCGCTATGCCCGCGAGGCCCTGAGCCTGCCCTATATCGTGGGGCTGCACTGGTACGAGTGGGCGGACGAATCCCCCGAGGGGCGGTTCGACGGCGAGGACTGCGATTACGGCCTGGTGGACATCCACGACCATGAATATCCGCTGCTGGGGCGGGCGCAGGCGAAGATGAACCTGATCGCGGCCTCCTTGCACGAAAAGTCGGACGTGCCCCTGCCCCAAGGTTTCAAGGAAACGGGGGGGCCGGACTACCGACGGGCCGAGCCGGGCGCGGTCGTGCCGCCCCAGCGGGATTACCTCAAGATCGACAAGACAACCCAGGTGTTTCCCTGG
>JASHQZ010000273.1 GCA_030038835.1 candidate division FCPU426 bacterium | reverse complement strand
CCACGACGACGAGAAATGCATACAGCTTTCCAGCGAACCGGAGACGATGGCCTTCGATTTTTAGCCTTTGCTGTTCCCCTTGAAAACCGCCGAACTGTCGGGCGTTTCCCAAAGCGTCACCTGCACCATCCGCACTTTTTCCTTCTTTAAGAAAGGTTCCAAGAGCTGCCAGATGACCCGTGCCATGTTTTCCGCGGTGGGCTGGAAGTGTTGGTCGTTTTTAAAAGGCTCCACCTCTTTGTTGATGAAGCGGTGGTCAAAACGGCCATAGACCTCCCGTTGGAGGATTTCCTTCAAGACCCGGAAGTCGGCCACGAATCCCGTATCCTCCTGGATGGGCCCCTGCACGGTGACGGCCAAGCGATAGGAATGGCCGTGGGGGTAATGGGAAGCCTTGGGGTCGTCCTTGCGGTAACCCGCGCATTTGCGGAACACCTCCAGGTTCTTGACCCGGTCCCATTGGGGGTTGTGCAGGTAATGGGCGGCCTCGAAGGTGATTTCTTTACTGATTTCCGCGACTTGTTTTTTCATGGTTTTCCTTATTTGGCTGTCGACGGTGAACTGTCAACCGCCAGCTGATTCTTCGAATTTTTGCGCGATGGGCACCCGGCGGCCCATGCCGAAGGCCTTGGTGGTCACCTTCAACCCCGGCGCCATCTGGCGGCGCTTGTACTCGTTGCGGTTGATCTTGGCCAATACCTCCGCCACCAGCTTCGGCTCAAAGCCGGCCTTCGTGATTTTGAAAGGCGGCTGGTTTTCTTCTATATATAACCGGAGGATCCCATCGAGTACGTCGTAGGGCGGAAGGGAATCCTGGTCGGTCTGGTTGGGCCTGAGTTCCGCCGAGGGCGGCTTGGCGAAGACCGCCTCGGGGATCAGGGGTTTCTCCCGGTTCACGTAGCGGGAGAGCTGGTACACGAGCCCCTTGGGCAGGTCCGAAATCACGGCCAGGCCGCCGCACATGTCCCCATAAAGCGTGCAGTAGCCCACGGCCAGTTCGCTCTTGTTGCCCGTGGAAAGGACCAGCCGGTTGAACTTGTTGGAAAGGGCCATGAGGATCAGCCCCCGCAGGCGGGCCTGGAGGTTTTCCTCCGTGATATCCCTGGGCGCACCCCGGAAAGCCGGCTCCAGGGTTTTTAAGGCCGATTCAAAAAGGGGGGTGATGGGGATTTCCTTGAACTCGATCCCCAAGACCTGGGCCAATTGGCGGGAGTCCTCGATGGAGCCCTTGGAGGAGAAGGGAGAGGGCATGGTGACGCCCATGACGTTCTCGGGCCCCAGGGCCTCAGCGGCGATGGCCGCCACCAGGGAGGAATCAATGCCGCCGGAAAGCCCGACCAAAACCTTCCCGAACCCGCACTTGTGGACGTAATCCCGAGTGCCCAGAACCAGGGCGCGGTAAAGGGTCTCGGTCTCCCCGGGGGGCGGCGCGGCGGCTTGGAGCGAGGGGTTTTCGGTGTCGTAAACGAAAAAATCCTCCTCAAAGGCTTTTCCCAGCTGGAAGAGGTTGCCGGCGGCGTCCAGGACCATGCTGCAGCCGTCGAAGATGAGCTCGTCGTTGCCGCCCACGAGGTTGCAATAAAGCACGGGCGCCTGGGTCTTGCGGCTGACTTCCCTCAAAAGGGCCTGGCGCACGGAGAGCTTGGCGTAATGAAAGGGGGAAGCCGAGAGGTTCAGGACCACGTCGGGCTTGGCCTTGGCCAGTTCGCCCACCGGGTCCTTGGCGTAAAGGCGGTGGGTGAAGACGCCTTCCACGTTCCAGATGTCCTCGCAAATGGTGACGGCGACCTTCAGCCCCTTGTAGGAGAAAGGCGGCTCCGGATGGGGGGCGGGCGCGAAATAGCGCGCCTCGTCAAAGACGTCGTAATTGGGAAGCAGGATCTTCTTATAAACGTGCAGGACCGCGCCGTCGGCCACGGCCACGGCGGCGTTAAATAAGGGGTTCCCCCGGTCCCGGTTCTCCAGGACGGTGCCCACCACGGCCAGGATGCCCTTGGCCGATTGGGCCACCTTTTCCAAGGCCTTGCGGGATTTCTCGAAAAAGGAGAAACGGTCCAGGAGGTCCCGCGGGGGATAACCGGTGAGCGTTAATTCCGGGAAAAGGGCCATGTGGCAGCCGGCCTGGCGGGCCTTTTCCAGGTAGAGGCTGATTTTTTCCACGTTGCCGTCGAAATCGCCCACGGTCGTGTTGATCTGGCAAACGGCGATTTTCATGAAAAACCCTTTTGAACCACAGAGGACATAGAGAACGGCCTTGGGTTTAAGGAGAAGTCTTTGGTTTTTACCCTGTAACCTCTGTGTCCCTGTGGTGAATAATGTGGCCTAGTTTAGGGACAAATCAGGGTTAAGTCAAAAAGGAGTCCTGTTTGATCTTCGGGGTTTTGGCGGACACCCGCGCTCCCTTGACGGCGGCGCAAACGACGGCGCTGAAGAAAGCCTTCAAGGGGGTGGACCATATCCTGCACGCGGGACCCGTGGGGGATTTGAGGGTGCTGGAGCAACTCTCCGGGCTCGCGCCCACCCGGGCGGTCTGCGGCAACGCGGAAAACTCCATCGTGAGGTCCGGGCTTTATGTCCGGCAATCCTGGCGGGCGGGAGTAACGACCATGGGCCTGATCCACGGTTACGGAAAGCCCCACGGCCTGAAGGCCTGGCTTTTGAAGCAGTTCGAGGACGATCCGGTGCAGGTCATCGTGTACGGACGCAACTTCGAGCCCACGGCCCGGCAGATGGGCCCCCATTTTTTTTTCAACCCCGGCTCCTTTTCGGGCAACCTTCCCGAGGGCCAGCATGGCAAAAAGGGCCGGCCCCTGGTAGGGTTGCTTTTCGTCCGCGGCAAGAAAGTGGACGGCCAGGCCGGCATCCCGGTCGAGGTTTGAACCGGCGGATATATGGATGATGCGTTCCTGGGGGAGATTTAATTATTCCAATTGATAATTCAAAATTCACAATTCAAAATTCCACCGCGAAGCGGTGGCAATGGCGCCTGATTCCCGCGGCCTGCGTTCCCACCTCCGGCCAGATGGCCTATGACGCGGAACTGTTCAAGCGCTTCCAGGCCGGCCAGCCGCCTATCCTGCGGTTTTTCTTTTTCGAGCGCCCTACTTTGACCTTGGGACGCCTGGAAGCCCGCCGGCTGAACCTGGCCTCCCTGCCTTACCCTTATGAAATCCGCCCCACGGGCGGACGGGCGGTCCTGCACGGAGAGGGGGACCTCTGTTATTCCATCGTCGCGGCCGTCCGCGACCCGTTGGTGGGCGGGGAACTACTGGAAAGCTACCGTAAAATCAGCGGGCTTTTGGCCTACGCGCTCCGGGGCGTGGACCGGGAGGTAAGGCTTTCGGAGGAAAGGCACGCGGGGTTGGACACGGGACATTGTTTTTCCGCCCCCTCCTTCGCCGAACTTACCCTTCACGGAAAAAAGGCGGCGGGAGGGGCCCAAGCGCGGGACGGGGGCGTCTTCCTGCAGCAAGGCGTCCTCCTGCTTTCCGTGGACGGAGGTTGGAAATCCCTCTTCCCCGGGGAGGCGGAGGGATCCATGGCCGGCCTGAACGACGACAAGGCCCTCTTTCCCTTAAGCCGCACGGAGGTGGAACGGGCCGTGGTATCCGCCTTTGAGGAAGCGGGCGTCGCCTTTGAAAAGCATTTTTCCGACCTATGACATTCATCAGGTTTTAGGCGACAGGAAGGGGTTACAATCAGGATGAGCTTTTTTGGACCTTCCTTGGAAAGGCTTGGCCCGTGAAAAAATTTGATGCCCTGGTCGTGGGCGGCGGCCCCGGAGGATACACGGCCGCCCTCCTTTTGGCCCAGCAGGGGAAATCCGTCGCGCTATTCGAGAAACGGAAGATCGGCGGGTCCTGCCTGCACGTCGGCTGCATCCCCACCAAATTGCTGCAATCGGCCGCCTCCCGTTACGCCACCTTCTCCAAGGAGGGGAGGGCCTGGGGCATCGAGGCCGACAACCTGCGCTTCAATTTCCAGACCCTGGTGGAACGCACCCGGAAGACCCTCGCCATCCTCGAACGGGGCATCACCTCCCAGCTTTCCTCGGCCAAGGTGGAAGTCGTGCAGGGCGAAGCCCGGGTGAAGGCCAAGGATCTGGTGGAGTGCAACGGCCAGGAGTACCAGGGAGGCCCCCTGATCCTCGCCCTGGGTTCCCGGCCCCGCCATTTGCCCGCCTTTCCCGTGGGGGGCAACACCGTCACCAGCGACGAGCTCCTCTCCCAGCCCCGCCTGCCGGAGTCGCTCCTCATCGTGGGGGCGGGCGTCATCGGCCTGGAATTCGCCTGTCTCTACGCCCAGCTGGGCGCAAAGGTGCGCATGGGGGACGTGCTGCCCAAGCTGCTTCCCAACATGGACGAGGAATTGGGGCAGGTGATCTTGAACTCCTTGCGCAAGCTGGGCGTGGAAGTGGAATTGGGATTTTTGGAGGTCACGCCCAAGGACGAAGAAGCGACCCTGGTTTCGGCCGGCCGCGTGGCCAACTCGGACCAGGCGGGAGTGGGCAACCTGGGTTTGAGGGCGCCGGGGGGGAAGATCGAGACCAACGGTTTCCTCGAAACCTCGGTGCCAGGCGTTTTCGCCATCGGCGACCTGACGGGCAAATACCCCTACGCCCACACCGCCTACGAGCACGCCCGCATTGTCGCGGGAAGATTGGGCGGCGGCAGGGAGGAAATGGACGACTTCAAGGTGCCCCACGTGGTCTTCACTTCGCCGGAAATCGCCTCGGTGGGTTTCACCGAAACCGAGGCCAGGACGCGGTTCAAGAACGTGAAAACGCTCAAGCATAACTTCGCGGCCAACAGCAAGGCCCGCATCCTGGGCGAGATCGGCGGCTGGTCCAAGACGGTTTATGACGGGGATTCGGGGGTCATCCTGGGCGTCCA
>JASHQZ010000031.1 GCA_030038835.1 candidate division FCPU426 bacterium | reverse complement strand
AGCCATTGGAAAAAGGCTTCAGAAACCCGGAGGGAAACCAAACCCGGCCCGAGAAACTTGAAGCAAAGGGCCGCCCAGTAATAACGCCCAGGGTCATAGGACCTGAAATCACGTAAAGGCACTTCCCCCGCGAAAGTCCGTTGGGCTCCGTACCAAAGATAACCTTCATCGCTCAGGTTGAAAACGGAACCGTGTTTCAACGCGAAAAATGCCAGGGCGATGATTCCGGAAAGCAGGAAAGGGAAAAGAGCGCCCTGGGCGGAAGCTCCTGCGGGAATGGTTTCCGGCCGTTGGGAGTCACGGACAGGCGCCATGGCGGATGGAGACCCCTTTCTTAGAAACAAAGCCCAGCTCCCATGATACCCTAAAAAAACCGGAATGCCCCCGAGGAGGATCGGTATTGACACTGTTTGAATTACTGATGTTCGCATTATTTGCGGTCAAAATGAATCCTCTGTTCCAGCGCTCCTCCAGCCCTCATGAGAAATTTAAAGCGCCTCCTATTGGACCCAAAGGTGCCTAAGGGGACATAGTGACTAACGATAAATTTCGTCACGGGGTGTTTGACGACATTGCCCAAATCCCAGGGAAGGTTGCTCGAATCCACTATTATCAACTCCGGCTTTCTCAAGGAAAGATCCTCCAGCACTTCTTTTGTGAACTCGGGCGCCAGGGGCGTATCGAATAGCGTTTCTCCCAAAATATTGCCGACCGGCAGCCGGCGTCCGCTGGAATGGTAAAACATGGGGACGGCCGACCATTCGTAGTAGGTTTCTCCTGGAAGTAAGAGCTTATTGATGATCTTTGAAACGGGTTCTTCGTAAACAAAAAAATCCCCGTATTTCAACTTGGAGCCATCTAAGGGGCTCAGCCGAAAATACTGGAACTCGTGGTTCCCCACAACGGCAAGGACGGCAAGGCCCAAACAAAGGGACGGGATGGCGGTGAATTTCCTCCAAACCCACTCCAAGGACCAAGCGGTTCCAATACACAGTGGCGGAAGCCAAAGCTGATAATAGTGGCTGTAAAATTTTCCGGGAATGGAAATGGTTATAAAAGTTGAAATGAGAAGAACCGCAAACATCGTCCAAGGCCGCCGTTCCTTTCGAAGGTTGAACAAGGCGGCCGTAAAGGAAAGAAGGAACAGGGGAAGCAAAAAATCGATCTTGCTTGGCAAGGCCCTTTCCGGTGAGAGCCCGGCGACCAAGTTCCCGATCATGGAAGTGGACTTTGCCACCATGGGGCCGGAGTTTAGGTTTTTCCAGGTAGTCGCATAATAATATGAAAATTCGAAAAGGGCCCTCCAAAATGCCACAAACCTCCCGGTAATGGAAAAATAGGAAATAACAACAACCCATCCAAATAAAACCATTCCCCCAACGGTCAAAACCTGATGAAAGGCCTTTTTCTTGTCCTCCTTTGGAGCCATGAGGTAATGAGCGGCCGCAAGAAAAATAACCGTGAGGACCAGGAATTGCTTGTAAAGGGTGAGAAGAGTGGAAAGGAAACCAAGGACTAAAGTCCCGGTCGACCGGGTATCCGGGTAATTGAACTTCAGGAAAAAGTAGAACAACCAAACCGTAACCGCGTTGATGAAGACTTCCACATTCGGCTGGTTGGCTTCGATTAAGAGATCCCCGGAAACCAGGGCCCAAAGAAGGGCGCCGAAAAGTCCCGTGGAGTTATGACCTCCCATCATCCGGCACAGTTTGTAGATCCCAAGCAAAGTGAGAAGCGCCGCTGAAAGGCCTAATAAATAAATCGACGTATTCCCATAACCAGCCACCAGTTCCACGAAGGCATAGGTGACATAGATGGCAGGGGGCTTTTCGTCCCAAAGGTCGGAATACAGCTTTCGGCCGTATAAAATTTCGTTGGCGTAGGACGAATAAAGGGTAAGGTCGCACGGAATGGGCTCATGGTAATTGCGGTATCGCGTCCAGGCGATAAAAACGTAAAGCGGTATCAAAAGCAATGACGGCAAGGATAAAACCCGGTTCTTGAAAGTTTGGAGTGGAGGAAGGATAAAAGCGGGTTTTTCGGAAACAATTGGGGTCATGAACCAGCCCTTAAATGTTGGTGCCACAGAGATAAAGTTGCTTGCTCCAGCAGAATCGGGGCGGACGTGAAATTGTACTCCTTATTCTGGGAGCCGGGTACCGCAATCCCTTGTTTTCCCGAAACCGGGCCTTGGTGGTTGAATTGCGCGCGCCCGGTCGTCCCTGCTTCGGTTGAAAATCATTCGTCCTCCGGGAGCGGTTCGGGGTATAAAGGGATGAGGTCATTTCCAGGGGGCTGAAATTCGGGGATGGAACGATCGGATTTTTTGAGCGTTGATTTGCCCGCCCTTTGCGGCGACCTGGCCGGGGAGATCAACAAAACCTACCAGAACCTGCCCTGGGCACTCAAGCACGAGGCGGTTTCCCGCCTGAAGCGCCAGGTCCACGAGTTGTCCCAGGCCGTCGCTAAGGCCAAGGACTCCGCCACCCCCGCCCGCACCGGGCGGTTCCTCGAACAAGCCCTCTCCCTGACCCAC
>JASHQZ010000030.1 GCA_030038835.1 candidate division FCPU426 bacterium | reverse complement strand
AGACCGCCTTGGTGCACTCCTTGATGGCCTCGTCGTAACGCCCCTCCTTGAACAGGAGGATTCCCAGGTTCAATTGGGAGGGGAAATAAGAGGAATCCAGCTGGATGGCTTGCCGGTAGAGTTTTTCGGCCCCGGCGAAGTCGTGGTTTTTATAGAGGTCGACCGCTTCCCGGTTGAGTTCGTCCGCTGTAGGCATCTTCGCCTCGAAAAGCGAATTTTAAATTTTGCCCTCATTCACCTTGTTTGAAGGTCGGGCTTCGCCCGAAAAAGGTAATGAGGGCTACACAGTTTTCTTTAATTTGGACCGCGGGCCCACTTCAACTTGGAAAAACTGCGTGAATGAGGGTCGCTTTTGACTGGGCAAAAGTCCCATTTTTTTGTTCCTGTTAAAACAAAATTTGTTTTTTTCATCCAAAATAAAAAGCCTTCCACAATTTAAAATTCAAAATTCATAATTCAAAATTTTCGTCAAGGTATTACCTTATTCAGGGGGTACTCCACGATCCCCTCGGCGCCGGCGTCCTTGAGCTTCGGGATGATCCCCCTCACGATTTTCTCGTCCACCACCGTGTCCACGTCCACCCAATCCTTGTCGTGGAGCTCGGCGACGGTGGGCGAGTTGAGGGAGGGCAGCACCTTGAGGACCGCCTCCAGCTTCTTGCGGGGCACGTTCATCTTCAGCCCCACCTTTTCCTCGGCGGCCAGCGCGCCCTTGAGGAGGAGCACCATGTCCTCGATCTTCTTTTTCTTCCACGGGTCGGCCCAGGCGGCCTTATTGGCGATGACCACTGTGTTGGATTCCATGACGGTTTCCAGGATGACGAGGTTGTTGGCCTTCAAGGACGAGCCGGTCTCGGTCACCTCGATGATGGCGTCCGCCAGTTCGGGCGGCTTGGCCTCGGTGGCGCCCCAGGAGAATTCCACGTGCGCCGTCACCCCGTTCTTCTTTAAGTATTCCTTGGAGACGTTCACCAGCTCGGTGGCGACCTTCTTGCCTTGCAGGTCCTTGACCGACTTGATGGGCGAATTGGCCGGGGCCGCCAAAACCCAGCGCACGGGCCTCAAGCCCGCCTTGGCGTAGATCAACTCAGCCACTTCCACTACCTGGGAGCCGTTCTCCAAAACCCAGTCCCGGCCGGTCATTCCCACGTCCAGGGTGCCGTCCTCCACGTAGCGGCTCATTTCCTGGGCGCGGATGAGCATGGGCTTTATTTCCGGGTCGTCGATGCTCGGGAAATAGGACCGCGACGTGGCGGAAATCTTGTACCCCGCCTTGGCGAAGAGGTGGAAGGTGGATTCCTGGAGGCTGCCCTTGGGCAGGCCCAGTTTCAGTAGGTTGGACATAATGATTTCCTTCAACTTAAAATTGAACCACCAAGGGCACCAAGTTCACCAAGAAAAGCGGACTCAAGATAACAGAATCCTTCTTGGTGCCCTTGGTGAGCTTGGTGGTAAATGAGGGTGTTAAGTTTTAATGTCAAAATCGAGCCTATTAAACAACCCGGCCTTGGCTTTGACAAGGTCCGATTATATCTTTAAAGGGGTTTGGAACTTCTGTAGACTGGCTCCTTTGCAAATTCAGCGATGACATTTGTTGCTGTCATTGCGAGGGCTTGGTCCCCCGATCCCCACATTTCCTAAAAATAGTTTAGATTAAGGAATGTGGGAGTTATCCCATTTTCCTTTTTTAAACTTTTTAATGAAAAATGGGGCCAGGGGGCCGGTTCTGCCCGAAGCAACCCCGGTTCCAAAATAATTTCCTTGGGAAAAGGCTTATTTCAACTGAGGTTGCCGCGTCGTAACCGCCCCGCTATTCGCGGGGCACTCCTCGCAATGACAGCAGTTATTACGACATGGTCTAAGGATAAAAACTTGGAAACCGCCGTTCAATTTTACGATTACACCCGCCCCGAACTCGTCCGCCTCTTGGGCGATTGGGGCCAGCCCCGCCACGTGGGCGCCCAGGCCTTCCGCTGGCTTTACCAAAAGCGCGCCAAGAGCTTCGGCGAGATGACCGACCTTTCCAAGGAACTGCGCCAGGAACTCGAGGGCAAGGCTTCCCTTTCCCCCTTGAAACTCCACTCCCGCCAGGCCTCCCGGGACGGGACCGTCAAGTACCTCTGGCAGCTGCCCGCGGACGTCAAGGGCCAGGCCGCCCTGGTGGAAAGCGTGCTCATTCCCATGGCCCGCGACGAGGAAGGCGAGCCCTCCCGCCATACCGCCTGCCTTTCCACCCAGGCCGGCTGCCGCATGAAATGCTCCTTTTGCGCCACCGGCATCCCCAAGTTCCAGAGGAACCTCACCACCGCCGAGATCGTGGCCCAGATCCTGGGCATGGAGCAGGATTCGGGCACCTCCTTCAACAACGTGGTGGTCATGGGCATGGGCGAGCCCATGGACAACTACGGGAACACCGAAAAAGCCATGCGCATCCTCCACGACCCGGAGGGGCTCAACCTGGGCCGCCGCCGGGTCACGGTCTCCACCTCGGGGCTCCTGGAGCACATCGAACGCTTCATCAAGGACGACTGGCCGGTTTCCCTGGCCGTGTCGCTCCACAGCGCCGACCCCGAAATCAGGAGCCGGCTCATGCCCATCAACCGCTCCAACCCCCTGGACAAGCTGCGCAAGCTCATGCGCAAGTACACCTTCGTGCGGCGCCTGCCCGTGACCCTGGAATACATCCTTTTAAAGGACGTCAACGACCGGCCGGAGGACGCCGAAAAACTGGCGGCCTATTGCAAGGACCTGCTTTGCAAGGTCAACCTGATCCGCTACAACCCCGTGCCCACCCTGCCCTTCGATTCCCCCGGCGAGGAGGCCGTCCTGGCCTTCCGGGACCTCTTGAAGGCCAAGGGCATGCGGGTTTTCTTAAGGGAGCGCAAGGGCGTGGATATCGCCGCGGCCTGCGGGCAGCTCGGTTTTGAAAACACCTCAAAACCGAATTATGAATTTTGAATTTCGAGGAAATTTTCTGAACTAAGCGGTTGTCATGAAAAATAATGATTTTGGAATTTCCGCGAAGCGGAAATGTCCATAATTCATAATTCAAAATTGAGAATTCATAATTCGATTTTCAGAGGTTTTAGATGCGTTTGCCCCAAATCAAACTGACCGCGGCCGAGAGGGCCCTGACCAAGCGCGCCCTCACGCTCCTGGGCGTCTTCACGGGCGTCACCCTGTCCACGGCCCTGGCTTCCATGTTTTTCACCCAGCTCCATGAGCCCATGATCGTTCCCAAGATCATCGGCATGGACCAGGCCCAGGCCGAAAGGACCGTTTTCTCAAAGGGCCTGGGCCTCAAGGTGACCCGCTCCCAATACGACGAGCACGTTCCTTTGGGGCTCGTCAGCGATCAGATCCCCCGGGCCAACAGCTACGCCAGGCGGGGCCAGACCGTGGAGGTGGTTTTGAGCAAGGGCAACCCCATGGTCAAGGTCCCGGCGGTGGTTCAAATGTCCTTCCCCCAGGCGCAGATCGCCCTGGCCGGGGCCCATTTGAGGGCGGGCCGCGAGTCCCTGATGGACTCGGAGGAGCCCCAGGACACCGTCCTGGCCCAAATGCCGCCCGAGGGGGAAACGGCGGATTCCTACACCGAGGTCGACCTTTTGGTTTCCGCCGGGCTGCCGCAGCCCAGCTACATCATGCCGGACCTCAAGAACCAGCCCCTGGAAAAAGCCTTCAAGGCCCTCAGGCCCGCGGATATCACCATCGCGAAAATCCAGAGCGAGGTGCACGACGACCTGGACTCGGAAACCATCCTTTCCCAGGTTCCGCCCCCCGGCACCAAGGTCC
>JASHQZ010000272.1 GCA_030038835.1 candidate division FCPU426 bacterium | reverse complement strand
TACAGTTTCCACGCGGCCCTCATGCCGGTGGTGGCGGTTTTTTACCTTTTCCTCACGGGACTTGCCCGCAAGATTCCCATCGGCCGCTACATGGGTTCCGCGCTCTGCGGTCTTTTACCGGTCGCAGGATGGGCCCTATGGCGGGGATCCTATCCCGGGGGGATAAAATTTTTGACCGAGATATTGACTTACGATTTGGTTTCCCACACGCTCCAGCCGGTGGAAGGCCATGTGGGCGGGATAGATTTTTATTTTTCAGACCTTGGCGCCCAGCATTTCACTATGGGGTTGTATTTTTTACTGGCCCTTTTTTTGTATTTCTCAGTGGCGGGTTTTAAGGCGGACTTCAAGAATAAGGCGCTGACCCTCGCGTCCTTGGGAGTCCTGGTTCCCTTTGTTTTGTATTCCATCGCCCGCACCAAGCTGGGCTGGTACCTCGACCCGATTTATCCTCCCCTGGCCCTGCTAACGGGATGGCTGACCTTCAGGATTTTGGGCGACCCCGCTTTTCGGCCCGCCGGAAAAGGGATCCTTCTTTTCCTGCTGGCCTTGGCCCTGCTTCGCTCGGAACGTACCATCTTGAAAGCCATCCTTCACCCGGAACAAAGACCCTCCCAAAGCCTTCTCGCCGAACTGGCGAAAACCCCCCATGCCCCCGGCACGGACATTTTGGGCCAAGGGTGGAGCCAGGCCGACCAATTTATGGCCGAGGTGGTGTGCGGGTTAACCCCGATTGAATATAAGAACCTCGGGGAGGTCGCGAACCAGCGCGGTTATTTGATGCTGGAGAAAGACTTGAAAAATGAGAATGAAAAATTCGTCCAAGACCATGGTTTGGAGATAGTCCTCCAAAACGATGACTGGATGTTGGTCAAGTTATAAACGAGATTCCTTTTTGTTGATTTGAAAGGCCTTTGAAGCGGATTTTCAGGAAGCCCGGAAAAAAAGAAGGGGCACCACAAATTATTTCGCAAAAGCGAAAATGGAAAAAATAAAAAACCTCATCAATCAAACGCCTTTTTCACCGGCCGCCTTGGCCGGCCTGTTCGGGGCGGCATCCTTCCTGATCCGCATCCCCTTTGTCCTCCGGTACGACCTGTTTTTTTGCTCGGATTCGGCCCTCTGTTACCTCATGCCTTTCCGGATCCTCCACGGTGACCGTCCTGTCTACCTTTACGGCCAAAACTACGAGGGGGCGTTGATTTCCTATATCACCGCCTTTTTCTTCCGGCTGTTCGGCCCCTCCATTTCCCTGGCAGGAGCCGTCGTGCTTTTGGAATGGTCCGTGGGCGTGGCCATCGGCGTTTATTTGCTCATCCGGGGGACTTCCAAATTCACCGGGGCCGTCGGCGGCCTGGTGGCCGCGGTGGGCGTGCCTTACACGCTGGTCTATACAACGATCCCGATGATCGGCAACCCTGGGAGCGTCCTGTTGTCCATGCTGATTCTCATCCAGGTTTATTTCCTTTTGGAGAAGGGCGGGTCGGTCTTGCGGTTCCTGGCCTTCGGCTTTACGGCGGGCTTGTCCTGGTATTTCACCCGGAAATCTTTCCCGGCCCTTGCCGTCGCGGGCCTGGCCCTGGCTTGCCTTCGGACCCCGGCCTGGGATCTACGGCGGTTCCGCATCTTTTCATGGGGCGGCGCCTTCCTGGGGTCGGCCCTGGCCGGTTACTCGCCGGAGATTTGTTACAAGCTCGCCCACGAGAAATTCAAAAGCCCTAATTTTTTTGGATTGATTCCCCTTCGCGGCCTGAGGAATTCCATCTTCGTGACGGTGAAATGCGTATGGGCCTATTTTGACGCCCAACCCATGTCCAGGGTTCCGGAGGCCCTTGATTACTGGTTGCATGTTGCGAACCAAAACCCAAAACCGGCGAATGGAATGGATGTGTTGGCCGCATTTATCGCACTGTTGGTTTTAGGCTCGATTGTTTTGGGCATTCCGGGACATTACAGGGGGAGGAACATCCCCCTTTTCCTTTTGTCCTCCTTGGTGGTTATCAATGTGACGGCATTGTGCGTAAGCGCCAAAACCGGAGGGGATATAGGGCAAAGATACGATCTCTACCCCTCCGCCATCCCTTTTTCATTATGGACCGCTTACCTGTTCGTCATCCTATTTGAGCGGAAGAGCAGATTTTTCCAAGGCCTGGGCGGCATTTTATTAGGTGTTTTTTTATTCCACTCCCTCTCCGACCAAATCAGCCTTTTGGAAAGTCCGGATCAGTTGAGGGAAATAAGGTGGGTCATCGCGAAGACGGAGGAAAACCACCTGGACTGCGTTTTGGCGCCTTTTTCGGTCAACCGGATCATTACTGCCTTGACCAACGACCGAGTCGCTGGGGGCAACCTGAATGAATGGGGCGTATTGCCGAACGAGTTGGAGGCTTTTTCAACGGCGGATCGGATAGGCTTTGTGGGTCAAAAAGAAGATCTTGTTGAAAACCAAGTGACCTTTGAGGGCCGGACTTACCGATTGGATGGAAAGGTCGAACAGGGCGAATCTTTCTGGTTCGCTCCCTACGAAGCTTCTCCGGGTAGCAATAAAAAAATAGCCGCTGAAGTAAGTTCTGATTAATCATGCTGATTCAGTCCGCCGTTTTTGGGACTCCGGCTTGATAGGGCGTCCAAAAGAAAAATCCGTCGCTTTCCCCATCGCCCGCCCTGTAAAAGGTTCTCCCACCAATATTCATTTCCGCCCCGGGCTCGTCTTTTCCCACCCTGCCGAAATACGCGATTCGATCGGACTGGGAGATGATCGTCCCGTATTCGGGAACGAAAGTGCAGAATGTTTCGGCGGAAATGATCCTCTCGGTCGTGATTCCGGTCAGCATCAAGTTATAGGGCCAAGGGGCCAGGGCCCGGTTCATGCCGTTTTTGTCCAATTCCCGGACGAGCCACCGGAATTCGCGCAATTCATCCGGGGAACAAAGCAGCTGCCCCAAATGGAATGCCACCCCGCCGCAAAAAGCCAGGCCCAGCCCCAAGGCCAGTATTTTCGCCCCCCTCCATCGGCTGCGGTAAAGGGATGAAAAGAAAAAAGCCGTCATGAGGGAAAAACAAATGCTCGCCGGATAAAAGTAACGCCGAGCATTGACTGTGTCGCCGTTGGTTTTGGCGCTGAGAACCAGAGCCGCCAGATTTAACACAATCAATCCGGCTATGAGAAATAATGGGATGTTTTTTTCTTTGAACCCTTTCCAGAAACATCCGGCCGTAAAAATCCAAACGCCGGCCCCCAGCGCATAGAAGCTCCAATCCAAGGGGCTTTGGGGATGGACTTTTTCCAGGGGGATGCGGAGCCAGAAATAAAAGCCGTCCAGCATGCGGGACATGGGTTGCGCGTCGAAATAGGTCATGGAACAATCCAGGGCGGACCTCAAATTGAACCAAAGCTGTTGCGCCGGCGCGAAGCCCAGGACATGCTGCTGTTGGGTTTGGGAAAGCCGGTAAAGCAGTTCGGGAAGGTA
>JASHQZ010000271.1 GCA_030038835.1 candidate division FCPU426 bacterium | reverse complement strand
TCGCGGTTGATTCCGGCAACCTACCAGGACCGGCACATGATGCCCTTCCTGCCCCTTTTACTGTTGGCCGCGGGCTATCAGTTGGAATCGTTCTTTGGGAGCCTGGAACAGCACCAGGGAACGGTGCGCCTGATGTTTTGGAAAAACGGGATCTTGACCCTTTGCCTGGCCTGGCTTGCGCTTTTTTCCTCCGCGGTGCTCATCAGTGAGAACGACTCCTTCGGCGATATCAAACGATCTTCCGAATTCCTCGCGACCCTTCCCCCGGACGCCAGGATTTATTCGGACGAAGTTCCCAAGACCCAATATTGGTCCGGCCGCAAGGTCGAGCTTATGCCCTACCTTTCCGAGAACGTCCAGTTCATTCCCAAACCCGGCGATATCGTCGTACTCCACAGTTTTTATGTTCCCCGGATTAATTTCGTGGACCGCCATTTGACCGACGTCCACGACGCCAAAGTCCTCCATGAGGAAACGAGCATGGTTGTCCCGCTCTTAACGGATCTTATGGAGGACTCGGACCTTCAAAACCGGACGATGGCCACGGCTTTCCGTTTCGAACCACAGTTTTTCAGAAGCAGGGTTTACCAGATCCGAAAGTAAGCGCCCTAGGGGAAAAGATGAAGCTGGCAACCGCGCAAGACATGCGAAAAATCGACGAACTGGCCGTCCGGGAACATCAACTCACGGTCGCTCAACTCATGGATGCCGCCGGAGCCGCCGTGGTCAAGGCCCTGGAGGAATGCTGGGACGATTTACCGGAAAAGACCGTGGGCATCCTTTGCGGAAAAGGCAACAACGGCGGGGATGGCTTGGCGGCGGCCCGCCTGCTCAAGCAAAAGAAGACCAGCGTAGTAGTGATCGCGACCGGCGAGGTGGATGACCTTGCGCCGGAGGCGCAGGCCCAATACCACAAAGCCAAGGCCGCCAAGGTTCCCGTCATTCCCGTTTTGAACGCGGAAGGCCTGGCCACCGCCAAGACGGCCCTGGAGGAATGCGACCTCCTGGTGGACGCTCTTTTCGGAACGGGCCTTTCCCGGCCCCTGGAGGGAATCAGCCGGGATTTGATCCAGGCGGCTAAAGCCCTGGGTAAGCCAGTAGTGGCCGTGGACATCCCCTCGGGCCTCTCGGCGGATTCGGGTTCACCCCTCGGGGAGGCCCTTCCGGCCCAGCTGACGGTGACTTTCGGGCTTGCAAAGATCGGCTTCTACACGCCCATTGGATCCACTTTTACCGGCCGGGTAGTGGTGGATGATATCGGGTTTCCTTCCAGCTTATTGGAAGCTTCTTTCTTGAAGCATGAAACCACCGAGTTGGAAACGGTCCGGAGGGCCCTCCCTAAGTACGACGAAAATACCCACAAAGGGACAAGGGGACGGCTCGTCATCGTGGCGGGCGCCACGGGGTTGACCGGGGCGGCGGCCTTGAGCGCTTACGGCGCCCAGCGCATCGGGGCCGGGTTGGTGACCGTGGCTTGCCCCGAGAGCCTCATTCCTATTCTCGGGGCCAAGCTGACCGAGCCCATGACCGCGCCCGTGCCCGAAGTGGAGGGCGGGTTCCTTTCCCTTAAGGCCACGGGACGCATCCTTTACTTGACCGCCAACGTGAACGCGGTGGTTATTGGCCCCGGTATCGGCCGCCACCGGGAAACGGCCCAATTGCTGCGGGAAGTCCTTACCAAGCTCACCGTGCCCATGGTAGTGGACGCCGACGCCCTCAACCTATTGGGTGGGCAGCTGGATATCTTCAAGGCCGTGCGGGTTCCGGCGGTTTTAACACCCCATCCCGGCGAGGCGGCCTGGCTTTTAAAGACCACCATCACCGAAGTGGAACAAAACCGGGTGAAAGTTGCGAAGCAAATAGCCGAAGGCTATAATGTGACCGTTGTCCTTAAGGGGCGCTATACCGTGATTGCCTGCCCCGACGGCAGGGTCCGCATCAACCCCACTGGAAGCAGGGGACTGGCCACGGGAGGCACCGGGGACGTCCTTTCCGGAATCGTGGGCGGCCTTTTGGCACAGCGCCTTTCGCCCTTTGACGCGGCCACCGCCGGGGTTTACCTCCACGGCCTGGCGGGCGAAAAAGCCAGCCGGCGGCTCGGGCCTGACGGGTTGCTGGCGGGGGATCTGCTGCCCCTGCTTCCGCGCTTGTTAAGACAGATACGAGAAAAAGACCGGGAGCCCCTATGGCGGCCGTCGCACCCGAACTCCAAAACCAATGGGATGCGTTCCTCAAGCTCGTCCAAGTCCGGGAACCGCGCCTCTTTGAACACCTCCAAGCCGCGCGGATCAAGGAAGTAACCAAATACAACCTGGTCGTTTACGCCCACACGGCGGATGATTTAAAGGAAATCGAGGTCGGCCTCAAGGTTTATCACGACAAAGTCCGGGACTTCGTTTCCATGGTTTTCGGCGACAACAAGGGCATCAAGACCGAACTGGCCTCGGAGGAGGATTGGCAGGCGGCGGCGGCGCCGGCGGCTACCCCCCCACTTGCCGTTTCCGCCCCGGTGGCCGCGCCCGTCCTCACGGTGGGGGCGGACCAAAACGAGCTTTTAAAGGTGCTGGAGGCTTCCATCCGCCAGAAGTTGGAGGCCGAAATGAAAGCCTCCTTGCAGACGGCCGCGGCCAGCCCCGAAGCCCAGCAGGAAATGCTCCGTAAGTTGAAGGAGGACTTTGAGCAGGAGGAGGAAAACCGGCGCCTGGCCGTAAGGATGGCCTTGATCGCGGAAGGGGATAAGATCCTGACCCAATTGGTCATGGTTTGGCAGCAGGCCAAGCAGAACGGTGACGGCGGGCCCCAGTGGAACGAGGTGAAGCAACGGTTGCTGGAACTTTTGGACGCAACGGTCCAATTGACGCACTCCTAAACGAGGCGGTTTTGAGTTATAAGTGTTGAGTTTTGAGTTGATGAAATTTTTGGGTTCATTAATCAATCCAAAAATTTCATCAACTCAAAACTTAAAACTCAGAACTCAAAATTTTTAAGTCTGGTTTTGTACTAGCCGCGCTTAAAATTTAAAAAGTGAAAGGACTGCACATGCTTAATCAATATATGGGTTCGGCCCTGGGATTCATCCTCTTGACCTTCATGACCTCCACCATCACCTTCGTGATGGTGGTTTTCGGGGTGATGCTTCGGCGCAAGATCCTTTTGTGGGACGACCGGTGGAAGGAAAACATTGAGGCCACGGGCGTTTCCATCGGGGAGTTCGCCGATGACCTGGAAAGGACCTTCCATAAGATCCGTTCCACTTTCAGGCTCCTGGGTTTCTTCCTTTTTATCATCGTGGCCCTGATGGGCCTGGTGGTTTACGCGGGGTTCATGCCTAAACCCGAGTTGGGACCCTTCCAAGTAATGAGCAGCCTGTGGCTTTTATTGCTGGTGGCCTTATCGGCGGTTTTGCCGGCCCTGGTTTGTTTCGGCGTGGGCACCTACCTGGCGGAAACCATGCTGTTGAAAGCCAACACTTTCGCGTGGCGGGTGGCGCGGGAAGACTACCAAGAAAAGAGAGCCAAGATGCAGATGGTGGAAAAAGCCAAGGAACTCAAGGCCAAACGGGAAGCCATGCGGGCCGCCGCCGCGGCAGCCCCGCCTGACGCGGGTAAACCGGCTCCGGCTGCGCCCGCCGGCAAGTAAGCCCCGGCCGAAATCGTTGACTCCCCCATCCCGCCGAGGCTTTCGCCCCTCCCGCCTTCCCCTATCCCAGCGGGTGATCTTTTTACCGCTGTTCCTGGCGACACTGTTGTGCGGATGCGCCTCCATCGGGGTGCGTGATCTCAATCTCCAACTTCAAATCACGCCCCAGCCTTTGATGCGGGGCAAACCGGCCCTGGCCCAGGTCAATGCCCCCTTGGACGCCCAAAAGGTTACGGGATTCGTGCTGGTGACCGGCAGCCCCCAGCTGATCTTCCAGAAGGATGAGGACAAGGGAATTTGGTATTTTTACGGCACCATCCCCTTTTCCCCCTGGGTGCTTCCGGGCGACTACAAGGTGCGGGTCATGGTCTACACGGCCCACGACCCGCCGCACTATGTTGAGATGAAAGTCACCCTGAAATGAAAAAGGAAAGCGTCTCCGTCATCATCCCGGCCTTCAATGAGGAAAAAGCCGTGGGAGAAGTGGTGAAAGAAGTCCGGAAAGCCTTAAAAGCCGCGCAGGTCTCCCATGAAATCCTGGTCGTGGACGACGGCAGCCGGGACCAAACGGCCACCCAAGCCCGGAAGGCTGGAGCCCGGGTGGTTTCCATGGGCGAGAACCGGGGTTATGGGGCTTCCATCAAGGCCGGTATGCGGGAATCTCAATTTGACCTCATCGCTATTACCGACGCGGACGGAACCTATCCAGCCGGGAAACTGCCGGAGCTGCTCCGTCTGGTGGAAACCGCCGATATGGTTGTGGGCGCACGGGTGAAACCGGGGGCGGCCATTCCTTCTCTTAGGCGCTTTCCCAAATGGCTTTTGGGAAAGTGGGCCAACTACCTGGCGGACCGCAAAATTCCGGATTTAAACTCGGGGTTAAGGGTTTTCAAAAAGAGCATCGCGGCAAGGTACGAAGGGCTTTGTCCCAACGGCTTTTCCTTCACCACCACCATCACCCTGGCCTTGGAGTGCCACGGCTATATCGTCAAATACCGGCCCATCTCCTATGCCCCCCGCATCGGGGAATCCAAAATCCGCCCTTTTCGGGATACCTTCAACTTTTTTTCGCTGGTTTTAAGGGTGGTTATGTACTTCAAACCTTTGAAAATTTTTATCCCCTTAAGCGGCTTCTTATTCCTCGGCGGGCTGGGTTGGGGAGTAGCCACCTGGATGAACCACCAGCCCTTCACCGGCACCACCCTGTTTTTGCTGGTGGCCAGCCTCCAAATCGCCCTCTGGATCGCCATCACCGGACTTTTAGCCGATTTGCTCGTCAAGCGCGGAAGGTGACATCACGAGGGCTTTGCTCATACGCCCACCTTCCGAAAATACGGCGGATCGATAGACCTTCTGAATACGTCCAGAATTACTTTTACCTGAGGCCTAAGATATTCGCCAAGAACATTGCTTATACTATCGGCCGGCGGATTTTTCCGTAAAGCCCGTGCCGGATTGAAGATGATTCGCATATAATTTCCCCCGTCTGGAAAATCCTTAAGGATTGACGGCTTCATGAAACGTTTCTTCCATTATCTGCCCGTCGTCATCGGAGTCCTCCTGTTTGTCTTGGTCATCCGCATGTGGAAGATCAGCCTTTCGGATACCCTGGATATGCTCCGGCATTCGGACTGGCGCCTCCTGCTGGCGGCCCTTTTAACTT
>JASHQZ010000270.1 GCA_030038835.1 candidate division FCPU426 bacterium | reverse complement strand
TGTCCGGGTTTCACCCCGAACTTCTCCAGCACGTCCTTCTCGTCGGCCATGGACCAGTCGTTGGGCCATTTGGGCTTGTACATCCTGACGGCCGGGCCGATGAGCTGCATGAAGTCCTTGTCCCCGGACACGATGACACTGTCGATTTTTTCCTTCTTCGCCTTCTCCACTAACGTTCCGATGATGTCGTCCGCCTCGTAGCCGGGCTTGGCCAGGATGGGGATGTTCATGGCCTTGACCATCTTGTGGATGTAAGGAAAACCCTGGGCCAGCGCTTCCGGCATCTCCTCCCGGTTGGCCTTGTATTCCTTGTACATCTCGTGGCGGAAAGTGGGCTCCTTGGAATCGAAGACCACCGCGAAATAATCGGGCTTTTGCTTTTCCAGGATCATCAGCAGGGTGCCCATGAACCCGTAAACCGCCGAGGTGTCCAGGCCCTTGGTGGTCTTGCGCGGGTCTTTGATAAAGGTGAAATAGCCGCGGTAAGCCACCGCCGCGCCGTCCAGCAGGAAGAGACGGGGTTTGCTCATGGTCTTTCCAATCGAAAATATTTTATTCGACGGTCACGCTCTTGGCCAAATTGCGGGGCTGGTCGATCTCGCGGCCCTTTTTCTTGGCAATCTCGTAGGCCAAAAGTTGTAGGGGGACCACCGAAAGGATGGGAGAAAGGTCTTCCGAGACCGTCGGAATCTCGATGACCGTGTCGGCCTTATGGGCGGCCAGCTTGTCGCCCTTTTCCACCAGGGCGATGAGTTTTCCCTGCCGGGCCTTCACTTCTTCCATATTATTGAGCATCTTCTCGTAAACGCTGGAGGACTTGGGCGCAATGGCCACCACCGGCATCTTGGAGTCGATCAAGGCGATGGGGCCGTGTTTCATTTCCCCGCCCGGGTACCCCTCGGCGTGGATGTAGGAGATTTCCTTAAGCTTCAAGGCTCCTTCCAAGGCGATGGGGTAATGGATCCCGCGCCCGATATAAAGGAAGTTGAAGTAGTGGGCGTAATCATCGGCGACCTTTTCCACTGACTTGCGCTGCTTCAAAAGGGCCGTCATCAGCTGGGGCAGGCGGGACAGTTCCTTGGCTTTCTGTTTAAGTTCGGCCGGGTGAAGGGTCTTGCGCTTCCCCGCCAGGAAAAGTGTCAGGAGCCAAAAGGCGCCCAGTTGGGTGGTGAAAGCCTTGGTGGAGGCTACGCCGATCTCGGGCCCCGCGCGGGTCAATAGGACCCCATCCGCCTCGCGGGTGGCCGAGCTTCCCATGACGTTGCAGATGGTGGCGATCCTAGCGCCCTTGGCCTTGGCTTCCCTCAAGGCCACCAGCGTGTCCACGGTCTCGCCGCTTTGGGAAATGACCACTGCCAGGGTGTCCTTGCCGATGATGGGGTTGCGGTAACGGAATTCCGAGGCGTTTTCCACGTCCACGGGAAGGCGCAGGTATTTTTCGAGGAGGAATTTGCCCACCAGGGCCGCGTAATAGGAGGTGCCCATGGCGAGCAGGGTGATCTTCTTGAATTTTTGGATAAAAGGCGAATCCCAGAATTTCCCCTCCAACACGACCTCTCCGGTCCTGGGGTCCAAGCGGCTGGTGAAGGTGTCCTCCAGCGCCCGTGGCTGTTCCATGATTTCCTTGAGCATAAAATGCGGATATCCGCCCTTTTCAGCCTGTTCGGCTGTCCATTCAATGTCCGAAATTTTCTTTGATACCGGCTTGCCGGTGAGCACGTTCAGGAAGGTCGGGCCTTCGGGCGTCACCACCGCCATCTCGTTGTCATCCAGGTAGGAAACACGCCGGGTGTGGGCCAAAAGGGCCGGGACGTCCGAGGCCAATAGCGTCTCCCCCTTGCCCCAGCCCACCACTAGTGCCCCGCCGCCGGAGCGGGCGCCGATCAACGTGTGGGGTTCGCCCTCGTACACCGCCACCACCGAATAGGTCCCCTGGATTTGGGCGAGGGCCCGCCGCACCGATTCTGCCCATGGGTATTTTTTCAGTTGTTCCTCGATCAAATGGGCCAGCACTTCCGAATCGGTCTGGGAGCGGAAAACATGACCCTTGGCCTGGAGCTGCTTCTTGAGGTGCTGGTAGTTTTCAACGATGCCGTTGTGCACCACCGCCACCCGCCGGCTGCAATCCATATGGGGATGGGCGTTCTGGTCCGTGGGTTGGCCGTGGGTGGCCCAGCGGGTATGGCCGATGCCTGAGGTGATAGTCGGCGGCACTTTTGCTTTCCGCACAGCGGCGATAAGATTATTGATCTTCCCGGCCTTTTTAATGATGTTCAGATGGTGGTTGCCGGTCAAAAGGGCCAAACCGGCCGAGTCGTAACCCCGGTATTCCAGCTTGGCCAAGCCGTTCAAGAGAAGGGGAGCGGCGGGTTTCGAGCCCGCATATCCAACGATTCCACACATTACTCATACTCCCAATTATGAATTTTGAATTATGGTTACTTTTGCCTTCGGCAGAAGCTCCAAAGGTTTTTTCATTTGGTCAAAAAACCGAAAATTCCAATCCGTTTTCCGGACTTGAATCACCCTTAATTTAAAATTCGAAATTCGTTTTTAAAGGGGTGCATCTTAACATGCCGTCAAACGGCAAACAACGAGGCTTATTCCAAGGCTAGGGCCAGTTCGACCAGTTTCTCCAGGCCCAACTGTTCCCCGCGCACTTGGGGATCAAGGGCGGCTTTTCTCAATGCCTCTTGGACTTTTTCCCCCGGCCTTCCCAGGCTTTTGAGGGAATTGGAAAGCATCTTGCGCCGGCTCTGGAAAATGGCCCGCACCAGCGCGAAAAACCGTTTTTCGGACGGGCCCGACAAGGGGAAGGCCGTTTTCATCTCCAACTCGATGAAAGCCGAATCCACCTGGGGCCTGGGCCTGAAACACCTTGCCGGGACGTCCAGGATCTTTTTGGGAAGGCTGTAATACTGGGCGCAAAGGGTCAGCGACCCATAAGCCTTGGTGCCGGGCTTGGCCGCCAGGCGGTCCGCCACCTCCTTTTGGACCATCAAGTAAACCTTGCGCAGGATGGAGTTGCATTGGGTTAAAAGTCGGGTGATGAGAGGGGTGGTCAAGTAGTAGGGAATGTTGCCGGCCAATGTCAACCGGGCCGGCGAAGGTGGGGCCAAGGGAGCCAAATCTAGTTTCAAAATATCGGCCTTCACCAGGTGGACCCCGGGGGCTTTGCCGAACTTCCGCTCCAGCATGGCGAAAAGCTTGTGATCCGGCTCCACCACTGTGAGAGGCGCTCTCTTATTGGCCAGGCGTTCGGTGAGGGCCCCGTATCCTCCTCCCACTTCCAGCAAAATGTCGCCCGGCGGGCACTCAATGGCCCTTTCGATGGAGCCGAGGATGGAGGCATCGGTGAGGAAATTTTGCCCCTGGGACTTTCGCGGCCGGTAGGAAAATTCCTTGAAGAGGTCGGAGATGGATTCCATGAGGGATTATCTCAAAATCGTCTTTCAGGGCAAGGAAGAACGGAAGTTTACTTGGAAAGCACAATTAAGGAGGAACAGGATTCATCAACGGAAACCCGGCTAAGAGGCTCTAACAAAAACCTGTTTAACCACCAAGGTCACCAAGCACACCAAGAACGGCGAACGAATAATATTTCAAAATCCAAGCAAATCCGGGATCCTTTTTGCCTTTCTTGGTGAGTTTGTGCCGATTCACCATCAAGGAGTTAATGAAATCGGTACTATACCGACCTCTTTAACAGTTTTATGGAAGGTCGGCATGGTGTTCTTGGTGGTTCAAACGGCCTTTATTTTTGATTTTTGTTAGAAGTACCTAAGGATCAAAACGAAAAACCTCATGGCTTGAAAACGCGCAGTTCCAAATCCTTCACCGCGCGGAAGTGTTTCACGTTGCCGGTGGCGAGGGGCAGGTTATGCTCCACGGCGGTGGCGGCGATAAGGGCGTCACCGGCGCCCAAGTGATGGGAAAGGCAGAATTCCCCAACATAGACCAGCGCCCGGTGACTGATGTTCTCCGTGATGGGCAGGAGATGGAAACCTGATTCATGGAGGTAATTTTTGTAGGACTTTAATTCCCGTAAGTCTCTTGCCCCTTGAAGCAACTCCATGAAGGATTGGGCGGAAATGTACTTTTGCGGCGCGTCATCCACCCATGCGGCCGCTTTGGGGTTGCCGCGCGTAACCCAAACCAGGATATCGGTATCAAAGATCATGGTACCGGGGCTGGCGAAGTTCCTTCATGACCTGCCGGACGGTCTTCTTCTCGCCCTTCCGTATACCGAAGAGGGGATGTTTCTTAGAATCAAATTTTTTCGCAGGTTCGGCCGGAATGATGGTCGCCTTCAGTTTTCCGTGGTAGTAGATGGATACCGGTTCCCGGGCCTCAATGGCCCGCAGGATTTCCTTGGTTTTATAACGCAAATCCACGATGGACGCTTTCATGCCATCCTCCGAAATATGTCTATTTTAACTAGTCATTTTAATAAGGTCAAGGTTGGCGTCCAAAACAATGGAGCGGATCCAAGGTAAGGCCCGTAGAAATAAAAAAGGACGTCCCTTTTCAGGGACGCCCTTAGGATTAAGTCATTAGTGCGAGTGCTTCACTGCTCAACGAAGAAGGACGACTTTGCCAACTTTGGAGAAAGTTTTCGAACCTTCGGTTCCCCGCAGGACATAGACATAAAGCCCGCTGGCCACCGGATTATTAGTCTGGTTGCCGAGGTTCCAAAGGATGGAATTAAATCCAATGCTTCCCTCCACGGCGGACTGGTAAACAAGCTCCCCCGTCAGGGAGTAAATGGAAAGTTGGAGGGAGGCCGGGTTGCCCAGTTCGACTTGGAAGCGGATGGGCTCGCCGTTCCTTGAGATGTTCGGCGCCGCAAAAGCCAAGAACTCGTTGACAGGAATAGGTGTTGGAGTCGGTGAAGGCGTTGCGGTTGGAGTGGAGGTTGGTGTGAACGTTGGTGTTGGCGTGCCTCCAGCCCTTTCAGCCTTGTTCAAGACAACATCGCCCGAACCACCCGTCGGTGTAGCCGTAAAAGTAGCACAGAGCGACACCCCAGCCTCGTTGGTGGTCAAAAAGTCGCTGTTGCTGTTAAACCCACCGATGGCATAAATAGTCCCATTGACCACTCCCGAAGCCAAACCCGTGCGGACGGTTGGTATCGGATTCATTTCCGCCCAACTGTTCGTCGCTGTGTTATAGGCTTCCACCGTACCCAAATCAGTACCATTGACTCCCGAATCGCCGCCTATGGCGTAAAGGGTTGACCCTACCACCGACACTGTTAAATTTTCCCGAGCTGTCGGCATCGGAGCCATCTCGCTCCATGCGTTCGTTGTTGGGCTATAGGCTTCCACCGTGCTCAAAACGCCATTGGAATTTTCGCCACCCACCGCATACAAAATTCCATTCACCACCCCCACCGCCAAACTAGACCGGCCCGTGGGCATAGTGGCGCTCACGGTACTCCATGCATTGGACGTGGGATTATAGGTGTATACGCTATTCAAATATCCAGTTCCACCCACCACGTATATAATTCCATTCACCACACCGGTTCCAAACTCCTCCAAGCTTACCGGCATGGATTGCACGTAACTCCACCCATTCGTCGAAGGGTTGTACTGCTCCACCGTATCCGTGACGTTAGGGCCCGTAAACCCGTCGATCGCGTACAAATACCCATTACAGGAAGCAACCCCAAAATTTTCACGGATCGACAACATGGAAGCGGCTTGGCTCCAACTATTGGACGCTGCACTATAGGCCTCCACCGCGCTCGTCAAAGTACCCGTCTCTCCGCTTCCCGTAATGCCACCCGCCGCATATAAAGTCCCATTGACGACCCCAGCTCCAAAATAAATTTTTCCCGCTGTCATGGTGGCTACCTCGGTCCAGCTCACATTCGGACCATCCCCAATCGGGCAAGTCGGGGTAGGCGTAGAGGTCGGTGTGGAAGTGGGGGTATTCGATGATGTTAAAGTGATCGTAGATGTGGGAGTGGATATTGGAGTGTTGGTGATAGTGGGTGATGGTGTAAAAGTTTGCGTGGAAGTAGGCGTCAAACTAGCCGTGTTGGTCGGCGTTTGGGTAATAGTGAAAGTGGCCGTATACGTCGGGGTCAAAGTTGGGGTGGATGACGAAGTGCTTGTCGGTGTCACCGTTGGCGTATTGGTGGCCGTTGAAGTATCGGTTTCGGTAGCGGTTAAGGTAGGCGTCCCTGTGATTGTCGGCGTAGCTGTCTTCGTCGGGGTGGAAGTGATAGTCGAAGTAGCCGTCTTAGTAGATGTTTCAGTTATAGTGGAAGTGGCGGTTTTTGTCGCCGTCTTGGTTGGAGTACCAGTATCGGTGGAACTTGGGGTTTTGGTTGCGGTGCCGGTATCGGTGGAGGTGGGGGTTTTGGTTGGGGTTCGAGTGTTGGTCCCAGTGGGTGTGTTCGTGGATGTCCTTGAGGGCGTAGAAGTGGGGCTATATGTGGTTGTCTTGGTGGGCGTCAAAGTGACGGTGA
>JASHQZ010000269.1 GCA_030038835.1 candidate division FCPU426 bacterium | reverse complement strand
ATCCTCTTCGTGGCCACGGCCTTCGCAAGCCAGCTCCATCTTTTGACCCTGGATTGGCTTTTAAGCAACCTGGGGCCCTTTTTCCTGATTTCCTTCGTGGTGGTGTTCCAGCCCGACCTTCGGCGCATCATCACCCAAATCGGACGGGGCGGCTTCTTGGGCGGCGTGTTCCAAGGGGAAGCGGCCTTTTTCAAGGAAATCACCACGGCCGTCAAAAGCCTGGTGAAGGGACGGCGGGGGGCCCTTATCGTCATCGAACGGGACGACAGCCTCCAAAGCATTGTCGAGTCGGGAACCCGCATCGAGGCGGATGTCACCGCTGAACTCTTGGCGACGTTCTTTGTCCCCCATTCGCCGCTCCATGACGGCGCGGCCATCATCCGGGGGGGTAAAATCGCGGCGGCCGCCTGCATTTTGCCCTTGAGCCAGAACCCCAACTTGAGCAAAACCTATGGAACCCGCCACCGGGCGGCGGTCGGTATCACGGAGGAAACAGACGCGCTGGCCATCGTGGTTTCGGAGGAAAACCACACCATCGCCTTCGCCATGGCGGGGAAGATCACGCCGGAAATCGACGCGGAAACCTTGGAGGAAATGTTGACCCTTTACGGGACAAAGGTGGATTGATGAAAAGGTGGATTTTCCAGAATTTCGGGCTAAAGGCACTGGCCGTCTTGATCGCCGTCGCCCTTTGGGCCTACGTTGGATCGAGGCAGGTCTTGGAACGCCGCATGACCCTCCACATCGAGTTCACGGATATTCCAGCGGGGGTGACCCTGGGGCCCGACGTCAAGACCCTTATCCCCGCGGTGCTGATCGGCAGGCCGGAAAGCTTGGTGGACTTGGACCCGGATGAACTAAAGGCGGTGGTCAGCCTCAAGGGCTGCCAGCCAAACCAAAAGTTGGTGATCGTCCACCCCCGGATTCCCGACCTTCCCAACGGCGTCCGGGCCAATGTTTCGGACCTCCAGGTTCCCCTGATCCCGGCGCCCGATCCTAAGGATCCCATCGGTAAAAAATCCAGGAGATAGCCTTGGCCTCCCTTTGCGTGAACATCGACCATATCGCCACCCTGCGCCAAGCCCGGCGCGAGGAGGACCCTGATCCCCTGGAAGCGGCCCGGCTCGTGGAAAAAGCCGGGGCCCAGGGCATCACCGTTCACCTGCGGGAAGACCGTCGGCATATCCAGGACCCGGATGTGGTGGGCCTGCGGAAAATCGTGAAAACCAAGTTGAACCTGGAGATGGCGGCCACCGATTTTATGGTGAAGTTCGCCCTCAAAATCCGTCCCGACCAGGTGACCCTGGTGCCGGAAAAGCGGCAGGAACTCACCACCGAAGGCGGGCTTTCGCTAAAATCCGCGCCGGGCCGTTTCCAGAAGGCCATTGACCTTCTCCAATCCAAGGGCGTCCCGGTTTCCCTTTTTATCGATCCCTCCCCCCAAGCCATCCAGCTTTCCGCGCGCCTGGGGGCAACCTTCATCGAACTCCATACCGGCCGCTATAGCCAAGCCTGCCGAAGTTTCAACGTAGGCAGGCGGACTTTACATGGGGCGGGGGCCTCCCTTCGTCAAGACTTCGGGAGGCAGGCCGTCCGAAAGGAATTCCTGGCCTTGGCCTCCGGCGCCCGCCTGGCCCGATCCCTGGGGCTTCAAGTGCATGCGGGCCACGGGTTGACCTATCAAAACGTCAAGCCTGTGGCGGCCCTGCCCGGAATCGAAGACCTGAATATCGGCCACAACATCATCGCCCGCGCTTCTATGGTAGGATTGGAGAAGGCAGTGAAAGAGATGCTGAAAATCCTAAAAACAAGTTCTAAGTTTTGAGTGTTGAGTTTTGAGTTAATGTTATTTTTCGATCGAAATTCGATCGGAAAATTCCAAAAATTCATAATTCAAAATTTAGAATTCAAAGTTCGTTTTTGAGGGAGTTAACGATGGGATGGAAAGCCATATTTGTTATTGCGATGGCGATAGCGGGCGCCATCGGTTATTACCTCTGGGGCAAGGTCGAACAGGCCCCTCCTGAGGACACCCTTCCCGGCTATACCAACGCCCTTAAGAACGACGAGTTAAAGGCCCAGGCCGCGGCCGGAGCCGCGAACCTACAAACGGTCCAAGAGGCGGTCAATAAGTACCGGGGCATGAAAGGCTCCAACCCCTCCACCCTCCAAGACTTGGTGCCGGATTACCTGGACCATGTCCCCGGCGGCCTCCAATACGATTCCTCCACGGGGACCGTTTCCGTCGCCGGACAATAGTTTCAATAACAACTTCAGTGGCTTTTTCGACTTCAAAGGGGCCCTTAAGGCCGGCTAAGGCCAAAACCACCTTCCGGGTTACCTCATAATGGAATTTGGGGTGTTCGGAGGGGTGTTCACCGGGTGATTGAGATTCTCAAAATCCCTGACCTGGGAGGGACCGGGTTATCCCTGGTTTTTTGAGACTCTCAAAAACCCTGACCTGGGAGGGACCGGGTTACCCCCGGCTTTTTGAGACTCTCAAAAACCCCGCCCTGGGCGGGGCCGGGTTATTCCTGGTTTTTTGAGACTCTCAAAAACCTTGCCCTGGGCGGGGCCGGGTTATCCCCGGTTTTTTGAGACTCTCAAAAACCTTGCCTTGGGAGGGGCCGGGTTATTCCTGGTTTTTTTGAGATTCTCAAAAACCCCGCCCTGGAAGGGGCCGGGTTATACCCGGTTTTTTGTATATTCCGACACAAAGTGCCCATCCAATCCGATTAAATGAAAATCTTTGGCTTGACCGGCCCGTTCATCGGGCGGGGTGTTCAGCGGAGTGTTCAGCGGGTCATAATCCCCGCATTTCCAAGGCGGCTGGTGGTGTTCAGCGGGTGAAAGCCTTTGGCTTAACCGGCCCGTTAATCAGGCAGGGTGTTCAGCGG
>JASHQZ010000268.1 GCA_030038835.1 candidate division FCPU426 bacterium | reverse complement strand
ATCTTGCCCACGCCGGTGATGACCGCGTCGGTCATTTTGGCTTTTTCCTGGCCCTTCTTGACCTTGTCCTGGTATTCGGGGAAATCCAGGGGGTTCTTGGAGTCCAGTTTTTCGTCGTACTCCTCAAAGGAACCCGAATCCATGGTCAGGTAAAGCCGCTCCAGGGACGAAAGCTGGTAGTGGTAGCCGCACTTGGGGCAGACCTTGAAGTTCTTATCCAGTTCCTTGTTGTAAAGGATGGAGCCGCAACCCTTGCATTTGGCGTAAAGCCCCTGGGGAACCTGGACCTGCTTTTTCCCCACCGCCCGGGTGATTTCTTTTTTGGGTTTTTTAAACCAAGCCATTGACGCTCCGCTTCCGCTCCGCGAGTGAGGAGTTTGAAGTTCGAAGGGAAAAGTTAACTTCGAACTCCCGATCCTTAAAATTCATGGAGTGCATTAACCACTTGCCCGCAAAACCGTCCCACCACCCCGCTTATTTTTGAAACGGGAGTTTTGGAAATCAATTGAACCAACGCGCTGGCGATAATGACGCCGTCCGCCACCTTTCCCACCTGGGCCGCCTGGGCGGGGTTGGAAATGCCGAACCCCACCACCAAGGGGGTTTCCAGCCGGTCCCCCAAGGTCCGCAGAGCCCGCAAAAGGCCGGACGGTAGGGTCTTGCGGGCGCCGGTGACGCCGGTCACTGAGACATAATACAAAAAAGGGGCGCCCTGGGCATCGGCCATTTTGATCCTTTGGGGGCTGGAAGTAGGCGCGATAAAAGGTATCAAGGCCAGGTTTTTCGACCGCATCAAGGGTGTGAACAGGGGGAATTTTTCCAGGGGCAGGTCCGGAAGGATGGCCCCATCCCCGCCGGTTTTGGAAAGTGCCGCCGCGAAATCTTCCCATCCGAACTGTTCCACCAGGTTCAGGTAGCTCATGACCAAAAGCGGCTGCCGGAATCCGGCGCGCCGCAGGTCCTGGATCATCCGGAAGACGTCGGCGAATTTAGTACCGTGTTGGAGCGAATAGTGGGTGGCTTTTTGGAGCGTGGGCCCGTCCGCGATGGGGTCGGAAAAAGGCACCCCCAACTCCAAGGCCGAGGCCCCGGCCGCGAGGGCGGCTTGGGCGGCTTGCAGGGAGGCCTGGTAGCTCGGATACCCGAGGCAAATGTAGGGCAGGAAAAGCGGCCGGCGTTGGAGCCGGGCCGTTTGGAACATCCGTTGGAGCTGGAAGCTCAAGGGGCCCCGCCCTTCAGCTTGGAACCCAGCCTTTCCAAGACCGTGTTCACGTCCTTGTCTCCCCGCCCCGAAAGGTTGACGATGAGTATCGATTTTTTGGACAACCGTGGCGCCATTTTCATGGCGTGGTAGGCCGCGTGGGCGCTTTCCAGGGCCGGAAGTATGCCCTCGTGCCGGGCCAGGGCCTGGAAGGCTTCCAAGGCCTGCTGGTCGGTGGCGGAAACATAGGAGGCCCTTTTCGTGTCCCTCAGCCAGGCGTGTTCGGGACCCACGCCGGGGTAGTCCAGCCCCGCGGAAATGGAGTGGGTCTCGGCGATCTGGCCGTCCTTATCCTGCAGCACGTAGCTGTAACTCCCGTGTAAAATGCCCGGCTTGCCCTTGGCCATGGTGGCCGCGTGCCGTTTCGTCTTCACGCCGTCACCCGCCGCCTCCACGCCGACCATTCTCACTTGGCGATCCTTGAGGAAAGGGTAAAAGAGTCCGATGGCGTTGGAGCCGCCATTGACACAGGCCACCAGCGCGTCCGGCAGCCTGCCGGCCTGCCGGAGGACCTGGCGGCGCGCCTCCTCGCCGATGACCTTTTGGAAGTCGCGGACGATCATGGGATAGGGATGGGGTCCGGCCGTGGATCCGATGAGGTAATAAGTGGTGCGAACATTGGTCACCCAGTCGCGGATGGCCTCGCTCATGGCGTCCTTGAGCGTGCGGGTGCCGGAGGACACCGCGTGCACTTGGGCGCCCAAAAGCCGCATGCGGAAGACGTTCAAGGCCTGGCGCCTGACATCCTCCTCGCCCATGAAAACCTCGCACTTCACTCCGAACAGGGCGCAGACTGTGGCCGTGGCTACTCCGTGCTGGCCCGCGCCGGTTTCGGCGATGATGCGTTTTTTGCCCATGCGCCGGGCCAGCAGGATCTGCCCCAGGCAGTTGTTGATCTTATGGGCGCCGGTGTGGTTCAGATCCTCCCGTTTCAGGTAGAGGCGGGCGCCCTTGAGCGCGCGGGTGAGGTTGGACGCAAAGGTCAGCGGCGTAGGCCGGCCGTCGTATTCAGCGAGGTAATATTGGAATTCCCTTTGGAACCGGGGGTCCCGGCGGGCCTTGGTATAGGCTTCCCCCAGCTCCCGCAGGGCTACCATCAGGGTTTCGGGCACGTACTGTCCCCCATAGGGGCCGAAAAAACCCTCCGGGTCGGGCAGGTGGGCGGGTTCAGCCGCCGGGTTGCGCCTGCTTGATCTCATTTCTTATTCTTTCCAATCTCTCCTTGGCCCCCGCATGGGACGGGTCCAGGGTAGTGGCTTTGATGTATTCGTTTTCAGCTTTGTCCACGTAATCCAATCGATTATAAAGGTCACCCAAGGTCAGGGTATAGGAAATCGCCTCGTCCATCTGGTTATGGCGGAGGTACAGGTCCCTCAGGTTGGTGAGGGTTTCGGTCGAGTCCGGCATCTGGGCCAAAATTCCCTGATAGGTCCCCACGGCCTTTTCCACATCCAGGGGTTCGATCATCTTTTGGACCAGGTTGGCCATTTCACGGAAGGCGGCCGCGGCTTTCTTCGTGTTTTTTTCCCTCAAAAAACCTTGGGCCGCGACTTCGAATGCCTTAAAGGCCCGGTCCAGGTCCCCTTTTTTCAGGTACAGCTCCCCCAAGGTCAGGCGCACGTTGAAGTCGTTGGGGTCCAAGGCAATGATCTTTTCATACTCCACGATGGCCTTGTCCCAACTGCCCGTGTGGTAGTAAATATGGGCCAACTTGATGATGAGCGGTTTTTGATCGGCCAGCAAGGTTGCATTTTTCCTTTCGACGCTTCAACACTGGAGCGCTTTCTTGGCATTTTGGATGAAAAGGGAGACTTGCCGGGAATCTTTGAGGCCGGGCCGGGTTTCCACGCCGCTGGCCACGTCCACGCCGAAGGCATGGGACAAGCGGACGGCCCGTTGGACATTGTCAGATGTTAAACCACCCGCCACGAGCACCGGGGCCGGAAGCTCTTGGACGGCCTTCCGGGCCCATGGGTAGGGGAAGCCTTTGCCGGTTCCGCCGGGTATGCCTTTATTATAGGAGTCCAATAAATAAGCCGCAACTTGAAAGCCCCTGAAAGCCTTGTAAACATTGGTATTTTTCATCCGGATCACTTTCATGACGGGCGTTTTGATCCGCCGGCAATAGTCCGCCGACTCTTCCCCATGGAGTTGGACTGCCTGGAAACCGCAGAATCGGACCCATTTTTCAAGTCGGGAAAGCGGTTCGTTGACGAAAACGCCAACGGGCGTCACCAGGGGCGGCACGAGTTTCACCAATCGCCGGGCTTGGGCGGGCGTAATCTTGCGCGGGCCCATGGACACCTGGAAGCCGATGGCGTCGGCCCCTGCCCGGGCGATCATTCTTACGTCTTGGGCGCGGGTCACCCCGCAGATTTTGATGCGGAACATCGAAAACTCCAAAAACATCACTTTTAAATTTTTGATTGGCTCTGCCAATCAAAAATTGACCCCAATTCATATTTAAAAATTGTTTTTAATCCGGCATCAGGGCTTTAACAGCGGCTTCCACGTCCGGGGCGGTCATGAAGGCCTCTCCCACCAAAACAGCCGAGGCCCCGGCCTTCTTCAAAGCCCGGCAATCCTCGCGGGTGAAGATGCCGCTTTCGCTGACCACCGGCAGTCCAGAGGGGCGGTTTTTCAGCAAATCAAACGAGGTTTGGAGAGTGACTGTAAAATCGTTCAAATTACGGTTATTGATGCCTAAAAGTTCCGTGCCGGCCCTTAAGGCTACCTCCATTTCCCTTTCATCATGCACTTCCACCAAACTGGGCATGCCCAATTCATCAGCTACCGCCTTCAATTCTTTCAGCTGGGCCGGCGGCATCATGGCGGCGATGAGGAGGATGGCGTCCGCGCCGGCTTCCCGGGCCTCATAAACCTGGTGCTCATCAATGATAAAATCTTTCCGCAAGACCGGCAGGCCGGAAACCTCCTTGGCTTTTTTCAGGTAAGAGAGGTCGCCTTGAAAATAGGAACCATCCGTCAAAACCGAAAGGGCCTGGGCACGGGCTCTGGCATAGGCCTGGGCCAGGAGTTCGATTTGGAAATCTTTCCTTAAAACTCCCCGTGAAGGACTGGCTTTTTTTAGTTCGGCGACCAGGGAAAGCTTGCCCGGCCTGTGGATCGCCCCCAAAAAATCCAACGGCGGAGCCTGGGACTTTGCGCCTTCTTTTAAGGAAGCAAGGCCTCGCTCTTTCTTGAGACGGGCTACCTCTTCCCGCTTGGTGGCTGCTATTTTTTGCAGGATACTCATGAGTTGGAAACCTTCTTCAGGGTTTCAAGGGCCTTCAGGGCCTTTTTCGAGTCGATGGATTCCTCGGCAAGCGCCCTCCCATCGGGAATGGCGTCGCACTTCCCCGCCACGTAGAATCCCACGGCGGCGTTCATGGCCACCGCCTCGCGGTGGGGCGTTTCTTCCCCGTTCAAAACAGATAGAAGAATTTTGGCGTTCGAAGACGCGTCCGATCCCTTGATATCGCTCAAGCTGCGCCGGGGGTATCCGAATAACTCGGGGTGTAGGACACCCGTGGAGCGCTGCACATCCTTTCCCGCTTTCCGGATTTCCCAAATAAAGGTTTCCTCGGCGTTGGACACCTCATCCAGGCCGTCTTTGCTGTGGAGGGTCACCACCCTTTCGGTTCCAGCCTCCACCAGGGCTTCGGCGATCAGCCGCGCCCTCTCCGCGTCGAACACCCCTATCACTTGGCGCTTCACCGAGGCCGGATTGCACATGGGCCCCAGGACGTTAAAGATGGTGCGGATGCCCAGTTCCTTGCGGATGGGGCCAACATGTTTGAAAGCCGGGTGGAAATGGGGGGCGAAAAGGAAGGCCATTCCCGCTTCCGCCAGGCATTTTTCCAAGACGGGCAATGTGGGGTCAATTTTGACACCGAGGGCTTCCAGAACTTCCGCGCTTCCGCATTGACTGGAGGCGGCCCGGTTGCCGTGCTTGGCCACCTTGACCCCGCCGCCAGCTAATACCAGCGCGGCGCCGGTGGAAATGTTGAAGGTTCCCCGCTGGTCGCCGCCCGTTCCGCAAACGTCGATGGCGTCAAGTCCCTCGGCATTGAGGCGGTCCATCTTGTCCCGGACGGCCTTGACGCTTCCCACCACCTCGGTGGGGGTCTCGAACTCCAGGTTCAAAAAGGCAAGGTAAGCGGCGACCTGGGTGGGCAAGGCCTTGCCTTCCAGGATCTCGATCATGCAATCGTGCGCTTCCTGCTCGGTCAGGGATTTCTTTTGGGACAGTTTGACGAGGGCTTCTCGGATCATGGCACACCTCTGGGATTCGGAAAAATGGAGGGTATTTTAACCGGAAGGCGTCAAAAACCAATGGTTGGATTAAATCCCGAAGAAATTCCGGGCGTTTTGGGTGGTAACCCGTGATAATTCCTCGAGGTTAACGCCTTTTACTTCGGCGACCTTTTCAGCGGTGACTTTCACATAGGCCGGTTCGTTACGCTGTCCACGGTAAGGATGGGGGGTAAGGTAGGGCGAATCGGTTTCAACGACAAGGCGGTCCAAGGGTATCTTGGCCACGGCATCCCGGTGTTCCTGTCCGTTCTTGAAGGTGACCGGCCCGGCAATGGAAAAAAGACACCCCAGCGCCATGAACCGGTCCACAAAAGCGGGACCTGCTGAATAGCAGTGCATCATGATTTTCATACCCTTGGCCCTTTCGGACAGGATGCGGTAGATATCCTCATGGGCATCCCGGTCGTGGATGACGATAGGGAGGGAAAGTTCCTGTGCCAACCGGATCATGCGTTCAAAGACGATAGCTTGCTTTGGGCGATCGGAGGAGTGGTAGTAATCCAACCCTATTTCGCCGATGGCCTTGGGTTGGGTTTCACGGGCCAGTCGTTCCACTTCGGAAAGTTCCGCCTCACCGAACCGGTCCACATCCGAAGGGTGGGCCCCCACCGTGTGGAAAACCCTGCCGGGGTGGTGGGAGGCGACCCTGGCGGCCGCCGCCGAGGTCTTTTCATCCGT
>JASHQZ010000267.1 GCA_030038835.1 candidate division FCPU426 bacterium | reverse complement strand
ACCTGGCTGGTGAGGTTGCCGGCCATGAAGTTCACGTTGTCGGTCAGGTCCTTCCAGGTGCCGGCCACGCCGGGCACCGCGGCCTGGCCGCCGAGTTTCCCCTCCGTGCCCACCTCGCGCGCCACGCGGGTGACCTCCGAGGCGAAGGAGGAAAGCTGGTCCACCATGGTGTTGATGGTGTTCTTGAGCTCCAGGATTTCGCCCTTGACGTCCACCGTGATCTTGCGCGACAGGTCGCCCTTGGCCACGGCCGTGGTCACGTCGGCGATGTTGCGCACCTGGGCCGTCAGGTTCCCGGCCATGAAGTTCACGTTGTCGGTCAGGTCCTTCCAGGTGCCGGCCACGCCGGGCACGATGGCCTGGCCGCCGAGTTTCCCCTCCGTGCCCACCTCGCGCGCCACGCGGGTGACCTCCGAGGCGAAGCCGCGCAGCTGGTCCACCATGGTGTTGATGGTTTCCTTGAGCTGGAGGATCTCGCCCCGCACGTCGGCGGTGATTTTCTTGGAAAGGTCACCGTTGGCCACCGCGATGGTGACCTCGGCGATGTTGCGCACCTGGCCGGTCAGGTTGCCGGCCATGATGTTGACGCTGTCGGTGAGGTCCTTCCAGGTGCCGCCCACGCCGGGCACCACGGCCTGGCCGCCGAGTTTTCCCTCGGTCCCCACCTCGCGCGCCACGCGCGTCACCTCGCCCGCGAAGCTGTTCAGCTGGTCCACCATGGTGTTGATGGTGTCCTTGAGCTCCAGGATTTCCCCCCGCACGTCCACCGTGATCTTGCGCGACAGGTCGCCGCGGGCCACCGCCGTGGTGACTTCCGCGATGTTGCGCACCTGGCTGGTGAGGTTGCCGGCCATGAAGTTGACGCTGTCGGTCAGGTCCTTCCAGGTGCCGGCCACGCCGGGCACGAGGGCCTGGCCGCCCAGCTTGCCTTCCGTGCCCACCTCGCGCGCCACGCGGGTGACTTCCGAGGCGAAGGACCGCAGCTGGTCCACCATGGTGTTGATGGTTTCCTTGAGCTGGAGGATCTCCCCGCGCACGTCCACCGTGATCTTCTTGGAAAGGTCGCCGTTGGCCACCGCGATGGTGACCTCGGCGATGTTGCGCACCTGGGCCGTGAGGTTGCTGGCCATGGAATTGACGTTGTCGGTCAAGTCCTTCCAGATGCCCGCCAGGCCCGAGACGGCCGCCTGGCCGCCGAGTTTTCCCTCCGTGCCCACCTCGCGCGCCACGCGGGTGACTTCCGAGGTGAAGGAATTGAGCAGGTCGACCATGGTGTTGACGGTCTTGGCCGTCTTGAAGAACTCGCCCTTCAGCGGGCGGTCGCCCACCTCCAGCAGGGCCGTCTGGGAAAGGTCGCCCTTGGCCACCGCGCCGATGACCCGGGACATCTCGCTGGTGGGCCGCACCAGTTCCTCCACCAGGGTGTTGACCGAGGAGACCATTCCGGCCCAGGAACCGGTGAAATCCCCGGGATTGGCGCGCTCCCTGATCTTTCCCTCCACGCCCACTTCCAGGCTCAGCCGTTCCAGCTCCCGGGCCATTTTTTGGTTGCGCTCCACCACCTGGTTGAAGGTGTCGGCGATTTTCCCGGCCTTTCCCGTCCAGTCGTTGGGAAGGCGGACCGTGAAGTCCCCGTTTTTGAGGGCGTTGAGCGCCAGGATGAGCTTCTGGCTGTCGAGCTCCTGCTCCAAGATTCCGTGTTCCATTGAGGTCTCCTTAAAACGATGGGTGGCCCGGGACAATCCGGGCTTCAGAACGCCAGGCCGGACATTCGGACGTTTGATTTTTAATGATGAATTTTCGAAGCTGGTGCAGCAGCCCAAAACGCCTTTAAAGGAGGATGCCCCCCTTTTCAGTCTAGGCGTCGAAATTTTTAAAATACAAGTGGGGAGGGTCATTTTGGGCCCGGAAAAATGCTGCGGCGGGGCGGGAGGCTAGCGGGCCCGGTGGACCCGGAAGCTTTTGACCCAGAATTCCTTGAGGTGCTTCAACACTTCCCCATATTGGTCGGGTTCCATGGGTTTGGTCACAAAATGGCTGACCTTCAACCGGTCGGCCCAATCCCGGTCCAAATCGCTCTCCGAGCTCGTCAAAATGACGACCGGCAGGTCCCTCCAGTCGGGGTTTTGCCGGATCTCGATAAGGATGGTCATGCCGTCCTTTTTGGGCAGGTTCAAGTCCAGCAAAAGCACGTCCGGCCTCGGGCTTTGGGCGTAACGCCCCTGCCGGTTCAGGAACAAAAGGCCTTCATCCCAATCCCCGGCGGTGTGGAGGCGAAGGGGGAAGCCCGCTTCCTTGACGGCTTTTTTGAGGAGCACCACGTCCCCCACGTTATCCTCGATATAAAGGACTTCCAGGATGCGGCCGGCGACTTTGGGTTTAAGAGACATGCCTTCCCTCCCGAAAACGGCCTAGGATCGAAAAACCGCGTAACGGCCCTTTCCCTCCGACTTGGCCTGGTACATGGCCGCGTCGGCGGCTTGAAGGATCCCATCGGCGTCTTTTTTACCACAATTGGAGTAGGCGATTCCAATGCTGGCCGAGGTGGGGATGGATTTTTCCCCCAGCGCCATGGGGGTTTTCAGGGACTCCAGGATCCGCTCCGCCGCTTCCAGGGCCTCCTGGGGGCCGTGCAGGTCCTCCAAAAGCACCGTGAATTCGTCCCCCCCCATGCGGGCCACCAGGTCGCTGGGCCGGACGCTCCACTTGAGCCTGCGGGCGAATTCGACCAGGAACCGGTCCCCGGCCCGGTGCCCTAAATGATCGTTGACGAACTTCAGGCGGTCCAGGTCCAGGAAAAATACCGCGAAAAGGGCGGAGGGCTTGCGGTCCTGGCGCAAGTGGGCGCGCTCCAGGCCCACCATGAAAAAGTCCCGGTTCGGGAGGCCCGTCAAGGGGTCGTAAAAGGCCCGGAGGGCCAGCTGCTGCTCCATGTTGCGGTGCCGGGTGAAGTCGGTGAAGGAACCGGCGATGCGGGTGGCGCGGCCCGCGGGGTCGAAGGTGGCCTGCCCCCGGCTCAAGACCCAAAGGTAACGCCCGCTTTTATGCCGGAGCCGGTGTTCATTGGCGTAATGGCCGTCCTTGCCCGAAAAATGCCGGTCCAAATCCTGTTGGACCTTTTCCAAGTCCTGGGGGTGGATCCGCAGCAGCCATTCCTTGGGGTCGTCCCCGACCTCGTTTTCCGAATGGCCCAGCATGCGCTTCCACCGGGTGGAGAAAAAGGCCTTGTGGGTCCTCAAGTCCCAATCCCAAAGCCCGTCGTTCGACCCTTCGGCCACCAGGAGGTAGCGCTCCTCCTTTTCCTGGAGGTTCTTGAGCAGCTTGTGTCGCTCCAGGGCGTAACGGATGGTCTTGGCGAACAAGGGGCCGTTCAAGTCGTCCTTGGTCAGGAAGTCCTCCGCCCCCCCGCGCAGGGCGTCCATGGCGGTCTCGGGGCTGGTCAAGCCCGTCAGCACCACGATGGGGATCTGGGGGGCCGCCTGGTGGACATGGTTGAGCGTCTCCAGGCCCGAGGAGTCGGGCAGGAACAAATCCAGCACCACGGCGTCGAAGGGCTCCCGGGAGAGCCGCTGCAAGCCGTCGGAAAGTTTCGGGGAGATGTCCAACCGGCACGGAAAATCTTTTTCGGTGGAAAGGGTCGCCTTCAAGAGGCCCGCGTCACCCGGGTTGTCTTCCATCAGCAGGATGTGGGTCGGGGATTTTTCCATAGGCACCTTCCTTGCCCCCGCCGGGGCCGTCCTCCCTTAAGGACGGTCGAACCGGCAGGGCGAGAGCCGTCTTTCCGGGTACCGGATCATTTCCAACAACGGGTCCAAGTCCGTCAAATCCAGCCGGCGTCATCGAGGGCGTTGGTTTGATCCACCTTGGGATTTTGAGGACCTCCGGACCGGGGATAAGCTGGCAGGCTTCAAATCATCTTCATAACTAATTTTATCACCCTTGATGGAACCAAGTGAAAAAGTTAACGGGCCGTTAAGTTTTAAACCTTTCAAAAACTGCCGAACAAATTTATTCGGAACTATGCACTTGGCGTACCTAAACGTAAAGGCAAGAACAAATAAAATCATTTGGCCACAGATTTATGGGATAAATGGGATCAGTCTTTGGCTTTTATCTCATAAATCCCATGCATGCCGATTTTCATCAAAATTAATAATGAGATCGGTATAGTCCCACAAATCATTAACTCTTTTAATGAGATGTGGGACATCTGTGGCTCAAGAGGTGTTGTTGGTGTGTTTTTAGATTTTGGCACGTCAACAGCACAGTTCCCAATTTATTTAACACTAAAAACGTTTAATCTTGATAGTAGATACCCACGGGCAAGCCCGTGGAACTCTAACCGGCACATTAGAACCAATTTAAGCGATCCCAGGGATAATCTTTTACCTTCCAACCGTCATCCGGGGCCGCCGTCCATCAAAAGTTGTACGGGGATCCATTTCACAAATGGCTTTGGTTGGATATGTCATGACGGGGGGCGAACCCGATGGCGTTGGGTTACGCCATGGCCGCCTCGGTTCAAGCCGCTGGGGGAAGGGAGGGCAAGGCCCTGGATTAAAACCAATGGTTTTTCAGCGCATCGTTGGCTTACTTTGCGAACTTTGTGCCCTTTGGGGCCGGCCTTTGGGTTAAAGTGGAGCCGGAAAACGGGGTTGAAGCCGCCGTGTCCCCTTCCATTCCATCCTTGTCGACGGGGAGAAAGCCATGAAGCCGGTCGCCATCCATAAATATTACGAGGACCTTTGGACGGACGGATGGATCAGCCACTGCAAGGAGAATTCCATCCCCTTCGAGGTGATCAACGGCTACCGGACGGACACGGTGCAAAACCTCCGGAAATTCTCCGCCCTCTTCTGGAACTTCAACCCCTGGCGCTACGAGGACCTGATTTTCGCCCGGCATATCCTCAAGACCGCCGAATTCATGGGCTTGAAAGTCTTCCCCAACGAGAACACGGGCTGGCATTACGACGATAAGGTGGCCCAGAAATACATCCTGGAGGCCATCGACGCCCCCCTGGCCGCCACCTGGGTTTTTTACCGCCGGGACGAGGCCATGGACTGGCTGGGCCGGGCCTCCTTTCCCCTCATCGGCAAGCTGCGCCGGGGCGCGGCCTCCAACAACGTTTATCTCCTGGGATCCCGTTCCGAGGCCGCTGCCTACTGCCGGAAGATGTTCGGGCGGGGCATCGATCCCGCGCCCCGGCTCTTCAGCGACATGGGGGTGCGCATGAACAAGGCCAAAAAGCTGAAGTCGGGCAAGGACGTGGTGAAGGCCTTCGCCAAGCTGGCGGTCAAGATCTCCAGTGTCCGGCATTTCTCGCAG
>JASHQZ010000266.1 GCA_030038835.1 candidate division FCPU426 bacterium | reverse complement strand
ATGGCCCTCGTGAAAAAGGAATTGACCCACTATTTCTCGTCCTTCATGGGATACGTGGTTTTGTTCGCGTATTTCCTCATTGGCGGCTATTTCTATTACCTGATCGCCGTTGAAAGCCGGCAGGCCAGCATGCAGCCGGTCTTCCAAAACCTGGTGGTGATCCTTTTATTCGTGACGCCGGCCATCACCATGCGGCTTTGGTCGGAGGAAGAAAAAAGCGGCACCGCCGAGCTCCTGAAAACCTCACCCCTGACCGTCTGGGAAATCGTCGTGGGCAAATACCTCGGGGTCTGCGCCTTTTTCGCCGTGGCCCTTTTGCCTTCCTTCGTTTACCTGGCTTTCATCGTGGCCACCGGCAACCCGGACCTGCCGCCGCTTCTGGCCAATTACCTGGGGTATATCCTGGCCGCCATGGCTTTTTTCGCCGTGGGGCTTTTGGCGTCCACCCTCACCGAGAACCAGATCGTGGCGGCCATCATCGCCTTCGCCATTTTGCTCATGCTTTGGGTGATCGGCGCCGCCGGGGGAAGCGTCGAGGGGCCCTTGGGGGATTTCCTGAAATACCTTTCGGTGTTCGACCACACCAACGATTTTTTCAGCGGCATCATCGACTTGGGCCACATCTTTTATTTCGCCAGCGTCATTTTCATGGGTTTGTTCTTCTCGGTGAAAATCCTGGAAAGCAAGAGAAGTTAAAATGGACCGATTCCCATTGTTGGTTCGGGTTGAAAAAAGGAAACCGGCCCCATACGGACTTCCTTATTCCCGCTTCTTAAAAGGAAAATCGGCATGAACCCTTCCGCCTTTTTCAACCAAGTGCGGGCCTACAACACCTACGTCCTTTCGGCGGGCCTGGCCCTTCTTTTCGGGGGGCTTTTGGCGGTGGCGGTGCTCAACACCGCCAACTGGTGGAACTTGGCGCTGGTGGGACTGGGGCTTCTGGCCCTCGCCCTCTTCCTGGCCGCCAACCTGGCGGAAGTCAAGGCGGTCGGCAAGAAAAGAGCCACGGTGGTGCGGGCCAACCTCACCTTCGTGTCCCTGGCCATGCTGGGCATCGTGATCGGGTTGAACTATATCGTGTCCAGCCATCCGGTGCGCTTCGACCTGACCTCCAACAAGATTTACACGCTCTCGGACCAGACGCGGGACGTCCTGAAGAAGCTGACCCAGGACGTGGACGTGACCCTGTTCACCTCTTCCCGGCGCAGCTCGGCGGAAATCCAGAAAGCCCAACAGTTGCTGGAGGAATACGCCAAAGGTTCCAACAAGTTCCATTTCAAGGTGGTTGACGGGGACAAAAACCCCTCGGAGGCCAAGCGGCTCAACATCACCGAGGTCAACACGGTGGTCTTCCAGAGCGGGGACAACCGCAAGGATGTCCTGCAGCGCGATTACGTGACTTACGCCCTCCAGGGGCGCCAACCCATGCCCAAGTTCCAGGGGGAGGCGGCCTTCACCCAGGCCTTGATGACCATGACGGATACCACCCACTTGGCCGTTTATTTCACCGAGGGACACGGGGAAAAGGACCTCAGCAACCCCCAACCCGACGGCTATAACAACCTCAAGTCCCTTTTGGAGAAGCAAAACTACGACGTCAAAACCGTCAACCTGCTCACTTCAGGGAAAATCCCGGACGACGCCGCGGTTTTGGCCGTCCTGGGCCCGGAAAAGCCTTTCGACGCCTCCGAGGAAAAGCTGGTCTCGGATTACCTCCAAAAGGGAGGCAAGCTGGTCCTTTTCGTGGACCCGACGGTCAAGTGCGGTTTGGACCCGTTGCTGAAGGATTACGGGGTGAAACTCGGCGACGACATCGTGGTGGACCCCACCAGTTACGCCTATCCCGACATCCGGGCCCTGGTGCCCCAGTACAGCTACCACGCCATCGTGGAGAAACTTTCGGACAGCCACATGGCCTCCATCCTGCCCTTCATGCGCAGCGTCCAAAAAATAGACCCGGGGATCAAGGGAGTGACCCAGACCGTTTTCCTCCAGACCACGGACAAGGGTTGGGGGATCACCAACTTTAAGGAAAAGAAGCCCGTTTACCATCCCGGGCTGGATACCAAGGGGCCCGTTCCCCTGGCGATCGCCTGCGAGGTGGCTTCCCCGGGCGACCCCACCAAGAAGACCCGCCTCGTCGTTTACGGGGGTTCCACCTTCCTGGCCAACCAGACCGTGGAGCAATACGCCAATCCGGACCTGGGCGTGAACACCTTCAGTTGGGCGACGGAGCAGGAGAACAAGATCAGCATCCATCCCCGGGAAGACGAAACCCGGATCCTCAACCTCACCAACGTCAGCGTCAGCCTCATCTTTTGGGTTTGCGTCGTCATCATCCCCTTTGGAACCCTCCTGGTGGGAGGGGTCCTTTGGTGGAACCGCCGCTCCCTGTGACCCTCCCATGCGCCGATTCTTTTTTGAAGAAGGAAAGTCGGCATGAAGAACTTTAAAAGCACCCTCATTTATCTCGCCGTCGCGGTCCTGGTGGGCGCCTTGTGCTATGTCCAATCCAAGCACCCCGCGACGGAAAAAGACGAAAAAAAGGCCAAGGTTTTTGAGAATTTCGTGGCCGACGACATCAATGAAATCCATATCGAAAACCTCGGGACCACCGTGACCGCCTTGAAGACGCCCATCGTCCTGCAAAAGGGCGCGAAGGATACGTGGCAGATCACCGAACCCGTGAAACTCCCGGCGGACGAAAGCACTTTGAGGTCCTTATTGACCTCGGTGGGGGACTTTACCCCCGACCTCGCCATCGAAAAACCCGACCTCAAGGAGTTCGGCTTGGACCAGCCCCAGGCCCGCTGCACCTTCAAGTCCAAGACCGGCGCCACCTTCGTGCTTTTGATCGGCAATAAGGACATGACGGGTTCCTCCGCCTACGTGAAGACCGGCGACAAGGATACGGTTTACATGGTGCCCTCCTACTCGACGGACAGCCTCCACAAGGGCGTCGACGATTACCGGGACCACAACTTTATCCAGACCGATCCGGTCGTGGCGGGAAAAATCCAAGTGACCCGCGGCGGCAAGACGTTCGCGTTTGAAAAGGACAAGGATAACAACTGGAACATGACCCTCCCGCTCCAGGCCCGCGCGGACGCGTCAAAAATCCGGGACCTTTTGAACACCATCAGTTCCTTGCGGGCCCAGAGCTTCGTCACCGACCACCCCTCGGGCCTGTCCCAATACGGGCTTTCCTCACCCAACCTGCGGGTGGAGGTTTGGCCCAGCGACGGCGGGCCTTCCAAGGCTATCCTGGTGGGCCACGAAAAGGACAAGGCCTCCGGCCTCTACGCCAAGACGGCTGATTCCCCCACCGTTGCCCTGATCGGGGAATACTTCGACAAGAACATGGACCTTAAACCCTCGGACTACCGGGACAAAAGCATCCTGCAGTTCGACGCCGGAAAAGCCAAGGTCCTGACCATCCACCGGGGCTCCCAGGCTTTCACCTACCAAAAGGACGACAAGGGGCAATGGTCCTGCCCCGGCAGGCCTAACGCGCAAACCGAGGCGTCCACCCTGGCGTCCCAGCTGGCCGGCATCACCATCAGCGATTTTCCGGACCACCCCACCGGCACGGGGCTCTCCGCGCCCCTTTTCACGGCGGAAGCGGGCTTGTCCGACGGCACCACCCATGTTTTCGAGTTCGGGAACCGGGACAACGGCAAGGTTTACCTGTCGGCCGACTCCTCGAAGGAAATTTACGAGGCGCCGGACGTCGTGGTTTCCCAGATCGAAGGCTATTACAACACCATCCTCACGCCGGTGGCGGTCACCCACCCCGCACCCACACCTCAAAAATAGTTTTAAGTTCTCAGTGATGAGGTTTGAGTCAAGGTGGGTTCTTGAACCTTTGGCCCCAAAACATCAAAAATTCACGATTTAAAATTTAAAATGGTGGTGCCCCACGGGCAAACCCGGGGATGAAAGACGGCGTTTTTAAAATTATTTTTTGAGTGTTATAGTGGCCCATGCCCAATCCCACCTCCGACCAGCCTAAATACCTGATGGAACACCTGGCGGAGTTGCGCCAAAGGCTCCTGAGATGCTTGGCCCTCGCCGTCACCGGCATGGTGGTGGCCTTCCTGAAATCGGGTTGGCTTTTCGAGGCCCTTCTGCACCCTTTCCATAAAATCCAAGAGCGGTTTCCCGATTTCGCGGCCCAAGTCCGTTCCCTGCAGACATTGACCCCCATCGAAGCCTTTATGATCAACATGAAGCTGGCCACCTTCGCCGGATTGCTGGTGGCCTCGCCCTTGATCCTGAGGGAAGTATGGGCCTTTTCGTCCCCCGCCTTAAAGGCCGGTGAAAGGGGGGCCATTCTCGCGGTTTTTTGCCTGGGCCTCTTTTTTTTCGCGGGAGGCCTGGCCTTCGGCTATTGCGTCATCATTCCACTGGCGCTCCAGTTCCTGGTCCGGTACAACCTGGACAACCATTTCATCCCCCAATGGACCCTGCAGGGCTATTTCAGCTTCTTGGTGAATTTTCTCCTGGTTTTTGGCTGCCTTTTTGAGCTGCCCCTTGTTTTGGCGGCCCTGGTCAGCATCGGCGTGGCGACTCCGGCTTTCCTGGGCCAAAAGCGGAAACACGCCATCGTGGGAATATTCATCCTGGCCTTTTTTGTGGCCCCCACCGCCGATCCGGTCAGCCAAACCCTGGTGGCCCTTCCTTTGATCGTCCTCTATGAGGTCGGCATCTGGCTTTCCTACCTGGCCGTCCGCAAAGGCAGCTGACCGTCGACGGCCCCCGGCCGACAGTTTGGCCGCCTTGCGGTTCAGTTTTTACCGTGAACCGCGGGCCGTTGTTTGGCGCGTTGACTTTTTGGGATGGGAAGCCCATAATTTTGTGAAAACCGAAACGAAGAGGAGGGAAGAACATGAAGTTCTTTTTAGACACCGCCAACATCGATGAGATCAAACAAGGGGTGGCCTGGGGACTGGTCGACGGCGTTACCACCAATCCCTCCCTGGTCGCCAAGGAAGGCGTGGATTTTCACACCCGCATCAAAGAAATATGCGCCATGGTCAACGGGTCAGTTTCGGCGGAGGTGACCGCCACCGATTACGACGGCATGATCAAGGAAGGCCACACGCTGGCCAAATTGCACGACAATGTCACGGTCAAGGTTCCCTTAATACCGGACGGCATCCGCGCCTGCCGGACCCTGAGCCAGGAAGGCATCAAGGTCAATGTCACGCTCTGTTTTTCGCCCACCCAAGCGCTTTTGGCCGCCAAGGCCGGCGCCACCTTCATCAGCCCTTTCGTGGGCCGGCTTGACGACATTTCGGAGGACGGAATGAGGCTGGTAGGGGAAATCGTCCAAATTTATAAAAACTACGGCTTCCCGACCCAGGTCCTGGCCGCCTCCCTGAGGCATCCCCAACATGTGGTCCAGTCGGCCCTGGCCGGGGTCCATGTGGGAACCATGCCGTTCAGCGTCATGAAGATGCTCTTCAACCATCCCTTGACGGACATTGGACTTAAAAAGTTCCTGGCCGATTGGGATAAGGTAAAAGACCAGGTCATGAAAAAGTAAACAAGGGGAACCTGCAACCTGTTTTGAAGAGGGCGGCTTCGCCGCCCTTTTTTATTGCCGATAATGAAAGGACTGCATGTCCGACTTTTCGTTCGTGGGAAAAGGGCTGATGGTTTTGGGGATAATCCTGGCCGCCGTGGGAGGGCTCCTCTGGGTTGGCGGAAAGATTCCGTTCCTGGGCCGCCTGCCGGGGGATATCCGGGTGGAGGACGGTCCTTTCAGATTTTATTTTCCGCTCACAAGCTGCCTTTTGTTTTCCGCCATCGGCTCACTTATCCTCTGGCTTTTTTCCAAGTTCAAGTGAAAATACGCCACTTGTTTCCGGCGTTGGCCCTCATTTTAGGGGGATGCGCGACCGGGTCTTTCGTCGCAGGCCCGCCGGAGCAGCCCCCGGCGCCCCCGCAAATGGAAGCCGAGGCCACGGACGAAATCCGGGTGGCCATCGTCGTACAGCGAAGCTCCGTCCATTTCACAGCGCCGGAGTCCTTCACGATCTCCGGTTTGTCCCACGAAACCCCGGTGATTCAAAGGGGAGGTGAAAAATACCGCGACCTTACGGTCACTTCCGACCGGCTTTACGCCGAAAAGGCATTCATCGAGCCCCTGGGCGAGGGGCAGATACAAGTCGACGGAAAAACTTACGAGGGCTCCATGGAAATCACCGGGGAAGCGGGAGGCCTGCTGACCGTGGTCAACCGGCTTCCCATCGAGGATTACGTCATGGGGGTCCTGGCCGGGGAAATACCCCACAACTGGCCCTTGGAGGCCCTCAAGGCCCAAGCCATCGCCGCCAGGACCTTCGCGGTGCTTGAAAGGTCCACGGCCCGCCAAAAAGGGGAACCTTACGACTTGGAGGCTACCGCCCAGTTCCAACGATACCAGGGCTCGGATTTGGTGAACGATAAAATCCGCCAGGCGGTTTTGGAAACCCGGGGACGAATCATCACTTATGATTCCAAACCCATCGAGGCTTTTTTTCACTCCAATTGCGGGGGGGAAACTTGCGGCGCCGACGAGGTGTGGAGCAAGGATCAACCTTATTTAAGGCCGGTGGCCTGTCCCTTTGGAAACAACGGCGCCCATTTCCGGTGGAAGGCCGAGATCCCGACGCGGGATTTGGTGCGCAAACTCCGTGAATCGGGGGTGCCGGTCGGCGACATCGTGGGCTTGGAGGCCGCCGAACGGGACGAGTCGGACCGCGTTCTCGAGCTTTCGATCACGGACGCGGATGGCTCGGTTAAAACCATGAGGGGTTCGGCTTTCCGCATGGCCGTGGGCCCCGATATCATCCGGAGCACCCGGTTCGCGGCCAAGGTCGGGCCCACATCGGTGGTTTTCAATGGGAAAGGCTGGGGCCACGGCGTCGGAATGTGCCAGGAAGGAGCCTGCGGCATGGCTTTAAAGGGTTACAATGCCTTTGAAATCCTGAGATATTATTACCGCGGCATCATGATCGAAGACATGAAAAAATTCGTTTCAATCGACGAGCCTTAATGAAGATGTGTTTTCACCCATGAAAACCAACCTGTTCGATTACCGCCTGCCACCCGACCGGATCGCCCAGCGGCCGCTGGAGAAAAGGGACGCTTCCCGGATGCTGGTACTCGACCGCAAAACCGGACGGTTGGAGCACAGCCGGGTACGGGACCTTGCCCAGTGGCTCCTACCCGGGGACTTGATGGTCGTCAACCAGACCAAGGTTTTTCCCGCCCGCCTGTTCGCCGTCAAGCCCGACACCGGAGCCCGGCTGGAGGTTTTCCTCCTGCGCCCCGCCTCGGAGCATTCCCCCCGCGAGTGGGAGGCATTGGTCAGCCCCGCCAAGCGCGTGAAGGGCCACCCGGTCCTGAAACTGGAGGGAAGAGGCGAGGCGGCTGTCCTGGAATCCCTCGGGGAGGGGCATTTTATCCTTAGGCTCGATGGCGTGGGGAACGTCCGAAGGTTCCTGGACCAAACAGGACACGTGCCCTTGCCGCCTTACATTAAGCGGGAAGACGACGGCACCGACCGGGAAAGGTACCAAACCCTTTTCGCCAAAAAGGAAGGTTCGGTGGCGGCTCCCACGGCCGGGCTCCATTTCACCAAGCCGCTTTTGGACGAATTGAGGAAAAGGGGCGTCTCCCGGGCGGAGGTCACCTTGCATGTGGGATTAGGGACCTTCCTTCCGGTTCTCTCCGACGACTTGGAAGGGCACGTCATGCACCCGGAGCGTTTCGAAGTGCCCGCTCCAGCCGCGGCCGCAATCGCCCGCGCCCGGAAGCGGCAAGGAAGGATTTTGGCCGTCGGCACAACCGTGGTGCGGGCGCTGGAATCGGCGGCCCAACCCGACGGCACCCTGCGGACCGGGCAGGATGAAACGCGCCTTTTCATTTCCCCCGGATATCCCTTCAGGGCCGTTGACGCCATCTTCACCAACTTTCACCAGCCCCGTTCCACTTTACTGACGCTCGTCTGCGCTTTCGGCGGGCGGGAAAGGGTCCTGGCCGCCTACGAAGAGGCCATCCGGGAAGGTTACCGGTTCCTCTCCTACGGCGATGCGATGCTGATATTATGAAAAGAGGGGTTTCCCGCAAACGGAAAAGATCCAGAAAAAAATGAAACTGGGAAAAGATGATTTTTGGCCGGGCGGCTTCCTGCTCGCGGCCTGGACGGCCTTGAACGAAAGAATCCTTTTTCAAGGCCACACCTATGTCCTGGCCGACGCGTCCTCGATTTTTTACCATCTTTGGAAGTGGGGGGGCGGGGTTTTCCGCTCCGGGCAGATTCCCCTTTGGTGCCCCGATGCGGCTTTCGGCACGCCTTACTTGGCCGATCCAACCAACGCGGCCCTGTATCCCGTTAAATTTTTACTCTATCAACTGCTGGAGCCAACCACGGCCTTCACGGTTTTGCTGGCCGGCCATTCGCTTTGGGGGTTGGCCGGATTTTGGATTTGGGCCCGCCAAGGGGGCGCATCGCCCTGGTCCACATTGGTGGGGAGCCTCATCTTCGGGTTTTCATTCAACACGATCATGCTTTTTTGGTGCACCAGCATGCCTTTGTCCATGGCTTGGACCCCCTGGGTCTTCTGGGCGGTTGAAAAGTGCTGGAAAAGGGAAAAAAACGGGTGGCTTTTCTTGTCCGCCGCCCTCGCCTTTCAATGGGCGGCCGGCTATCCCCTTTTCGGGTTCATGACGGTTTTCCTGCTCCTAGGGGATTGGGCTTTTCGGCATTGGGCCGGAAAAGACCGGCTGCCCCGGGGAAGCACCTTGAAAGGCGCGGGCGTTTTGGCATGGGCCGCGCTTTTCAACGCGGCCTGGATGCTATCCCTGGCCGAATTCATTCCTTATAGCAACCTGTCCCGCCGCGCGGAAATGGCCAGTTCGATCCAATGGGGAGATTGGGGAACCTGGCTGAATCCCTTCTACCGGGGGCATCCCCTGTTTACGCCCTCGACCGGATTCATCTTCCAGGATTATTTCGCCGGTTTGCCCAGCTTGGTGTTGATCCTTTATGGACTGGGGAAAGGCTACCTTTCGCGCCGGACATTGTTTCTTGGGGGTGGGGTGCTTGTCTTGAGCCTGGGGGAAACGGCCTTCGTGGGAGGATGGCTGAAGGAGATCCTTCCGGGATACCATTGGGTGGTCCGTTCGGGTTATTGGCTGCCCTTCGTGGTTTTGCTGATGGCCATGGCGAGTTTGGGGGTGGTGGATGGTTTGCGCCGGGAAACCCCAAGGGGCTGGGACCTTTTTGGATGGATGCTTAGCCTTGGAATTTACGCCGCAGCCCTCCTGGCGGGGGTGCCCTGGGAGCTTTGGAGTTTTTGGATTTCCCTGGTATCCCTCCTTCTGTTTTTCAACCGCGACTGGAAAAGCCCCCTCCGGGCCGTATTTTTATTCTCGGCCCTGGTATTTTCCTTGGGCCCGGTGGACAGGGGCGTTTTTTTCACCATGCCCCGGTCGTTTTACGATGACGCCCCCCCACTGCCCGGGGATTTCACCCAACCGGGACGGCTTTACCAGCCGCCGGATTGGGTGGAGGGATTCCTCACCGTGTCCGGAAAGGGTGTAGCGGAGGCCTATCACAAAATCAAAAAGAACATGGTGCCGGACTGGCCCCTTTCTTTCGACCGGCCCGAGGCGGGCTATACCAACACGCTTTTTCTGGAGCCTTTCCTGGACTGGTACTATCGGCCGGAAAGGGTCCCGGCGGAGGCCTCGCGAAAAATCCTAAGTTACCTTGGGGCCCGGTATGTGATGGGACTTCCCGCGCCCCCCAAAGTTCCGCGGTTGGAAGAAGGGTGTTGGGAGAATACGGGGGCCATGCCGCTTTGGTTCTCGGTGGAAAGGGCACAGGCTTGGGATTTTTCCGGGGACCCGGACGGTCCTTTTGAAAACCCCAGATTTGACTTTAAAAAGACGGCCCTTGTCCGAAACCTTGAACTGGAAGGCCCCTATTCCCCCCGGAAAGTCATGGAAATTTCCCGGGGCCCGAATGACATTCACCTTGAGGCCGAGGGACCGGGCAGGGCCTTTTTAGTTTCCAGCGAAATGGCCTATCCGGGTTGGTGGGGAAGGGTGAACGGAACTTGGAGGCCCCTGGAAACCGTCAACGGCTGCTTCCGCGGTTTGCGAATCGAGCCGGGCGAAACTTCCGCTGAAATAGTGTACCGGCCCGAAACTTTCCGCCTGGGTTTGTTCCTGTCATTTCTGGCTTGCGGGATAGGTGCCGGGTTGATCCTCAAAAATGGGTTGAGTAAAGGATTTTGATGTGCACGAATTCAAAATAACCGCCAAGGACCACAAAACCGCAGCGAGGTGCGGTTTGTTAAAATTATCCCATGGTGAAGTCAGGACCCCCTGTTACATGCCGGTGGGCACCCAGGCCTCGGTAAAGGCCCTCTCCCCCGAGGATGTTTCCGCCTGCGGCTCCGAGATTCTTTTGGCTAATACCTATCACCTGATGCTCCGGCCTGGAGCCGACCTGATCCAGAGGGCCGGAGGCCTCCATTCCTTCATGCACTGGCCGAAGCCCATCCTCACCGACAGTGGAGGCTTCCAGGTCTTCAGTCTGGCGGATTTAAGGAGGATCACGGAAAACGGCGTACAATTCCAATCCCACCTGGACGGAAGCAAGTGGGAGATGACACCCGAATCCGCCACCTTGCTGCAGCACAAGATCGGCGCGGATATCATCATGGCGTTTGACGAATGTATTCCATATCCTTCGCCTGAGGACTACGTGGACCAATCGGTGGAGCGCACCACCCGCTGGGCCGGGCGTTGCCTTCAAGTCCACCGTCAAAGTGGGCGGGAAGGAACCCAATCCCTCTACGGCATTGTCCAAGGCTCCTCTTTCCCCCATTTGCGGGAAAAAAGCGTAAAACAGCTTTTGGCCCTCGATCTCCCCGGTTATGCCATCGGAGGGGTTTCCGTGGGAGAACCCCGAGAAGTTATTTACGATGTTGTGGGCAGGAGCGCATCTTGCCTGCCTGATCACAAGCCCCGCTATTTAATGGGGGTGGGCAAGCCCGAAGACCTTTGGGAATGCGTTGAAAGGGGGATGGATCTTTTTGACTGCGTGCTGCCCACCCGGATTGCCCGTAACGGAACGGCTTTAACCCGGAAAGGGAAAATTATCCTTAAAAATGCCCAATACATCGAGGATTTCACCCCCTTAGACCCTCAATGCAGCTGCGAATGCTGCCAAAACTATACAAGAGCCTACCTGCGGCATTTGTTCCAAGCCGAAGAGTTGTTGGCGCTGCGGTTAGTTTCCCTGCACAACCTGCATTTTATGAATGAAATCATGGTGATTATGCGCGCATCCATCTTGGAAAACCGCTTTTTGGAAGCAAAGGATCAATTCTTGAAAGCCTATAGGGCATGACCAGGTCTCCTCGTAAAAAGTATAAAATATTGTGCATGTTGACAAAAGAAGCCATTGGGATTATCGTTTACCAAAAGGTGTTCTATGGACAAATTGGCCCAAATACGGCACATCTTGGACACCCGTCTGACAACGGAAATTCTCGACCAGGTGTACCCTCCTACTCAAGCTTTGGAAGAAGTGCTGCTTTCCCCTGAAGAATTGGCTGCGCGTCATCAAAGGGTTTTTATTGATTTATTGGAATGGATTGGGGCGGTCATTGAAAAAGAAACGCGGGAGAAATTAAGCGGGGATGACTTGATGGTCGTGATGTCCCGCGTCGAGAATTTCCTAATCCACCGCGGCTTCCACCTGAAGAAATAGGACCTCTGGATAAAATTACCTCCCTGTTCGGGCGATAATACCGCCTAAAACCCCCGAAAATTTTAACCACTTTGGATGACAAGGTTAACCGTAGGCTGATTTTCATCACCCGGTTAAAGACGCCGCATTGCAGTCCCCGGGCCATATCCCTCCAGTAAGAAATTCCATCCCCATTGGGTTCTGGCCAAAGAACATATATCAAAGGGATTTTCACCGTCGTCTTACTCAGCCGTTTCAAGTTGAACGTTGCGGCTTGTGCAGCGGCCCCTTTATAATGACCATTGATCGAATGCCTTTAAGAAAGGTTTTTCCCAAGTGAAAGCGCCCAAACCGCTGGCACATGCCAATGGAAAAAAGCCAAAGGGTGAAGATGCTTCTTCCGGGGCTTGGAATAAGGTCCAATTAGCCCGTCATCCCCAACGGCCTTTCACCCTGGATTACGTCCAAAGGATATTCACCGATTTCAACGAGATCCACGGAGACCGGGCATTTGGCGATGACCAAGCCATTGTGGCCGGATTCGCCTATTTGGGCGGCCAGGCGGTATTTGTCGTAGGCCAGCAAAAAGGCCGGGATACCAAGGAAAACATCAAGCGTAATTTCGGCATGCCCAATCCGGAAGGTTACCGGAAAGCCCTTCGCGTCATGAGGATGGGGGAGAAGTTCAAGAAGCCCGTCCTTACTTTCATCGACACTCCCGGGGCCTATCCCGGCTTGGGGGCGGAGGAAAGGGGACAATCCGAAGCCATCGCCCGTAACCTCCTGGAAATGGCCAAATTGAAGACCCCGGTCATCGCGGCGGTCATTGGGGAGGGCGGCAGCGGTGGGGCCCTGGGGATCGGCGTGGCCAACAAGGTGCTGATGATGGAAAATTCGGTTTATTCCGTCATTTCGCCCGAAGGCTGCGCAGCCATCCTTTGGAACAACCGCGAAATGATCCGGCAGGCCTCCGAAGTTCTTCGCTTGACGGCCCAAGACCTTTTGTCGTTTGGGATTGTCGATGAGGTCGTGCCCGAACCCGAAGGTGGCGCCCACTTGAACCATGATGGGGCGGCCCAGAACCTCAAGAAAGCCTTGGAGAAAAACCTGAAAACCCTCATTGGACTATCCCCCAAGGCCCTCGAGGAACAGCGTTACCAGAAGTTCCGGGCCATGGGAGTATTCCAGGGCTGAGCATCCCGGCCCATCTATTCCAAAGGCAAGTCATCCCTTGAAACCAACGGTCCGATTTAAATTACCTTTTTTGCTCATTTGGATGGCCGCCTTCCCCACCCTGGGAAAGGCTAATCCCCTCATCGTAGTGGATGCGGCCCACGGGGGAAGCGACCCGGGCGTGAAGGCCGGGTCAGAAGTGGAAAAAAATTGGAACCTCCGTTTCGCCCAGGCTTTGGGTAAAGCCCTGGAGGATCTGGGATTCGAGGTGGTCCAAATCCGAAAAAAGGATGAAACCATTCCCCTGGAGAAAAGAGCCCAAGCCGCCAATACGGTCCAGGCCTCGGCCGTCTTGGTGATTCACGCGGACTGCGAATGGACCGGGAGCCGCAGCGGGCCCATGATCGTGGTGGAACCGCCTAATCAATCCGCGGAATCCTCCGGGATCCCCCGGTGGGGGGTCATTACGCCTTACCAGTACCGCCTCAGCATGAAGTTGGGCCGGGATATCGCCCAGGCCCTTGGAGTCGGCACGGAACTCTCCACTCTTTCGGATGGCCGGGGACTGGCGGGGGAGCCGAATTCCGCGACGGCAAGGATTTTTTGCCTCCCCCACCAAAGCTTGAGGTACCTGGTGCCGCCTGCCGTTGTTTTGACCCCGCTGTTCTTGTCCCGTGGGCCCGATGTGAGGAAATATTCAGCGGATGAGGCGGTGGCGGAATTTGCCGCTAGGGTGGCCCGTGGCGTGGCCAATTATTTGCAATACTAACGGACAGGCCCCTTCCGTTGAGGTTTCGATATTTACAAGGAACCGAGAGAATTTATGGGATTCAAATTCACTTCTAAGACGCTTGGGGTGCCCTTTCTCCTGCTGGCGATGGCAGGCGCCGCGGTTGGGATCCTGAGACTATTTCACCGGACGACTCCGTTGGAGCCCCTTCATTCCATGGCGGCCTCCCCCCTCTATGAAGCGGGGGATAAAACCATGACGGTTTATGTGAAGGCGGTGGCGACGGAGGACGGTAAACTGGTCAACCAGGCGGCCACCATCCGGGAGAGCAAGGACCGGGTCAACCAGATGAAACAGGCCCTATTGGCTTACTTGAACGGACCCCGCACGGGGAAGGTCCAGGTGCCGGTTCCCGAGGGAACGGCCTTGAACGAGTTTTACCTGACTCCCACAGGTTCGGCCGTAGCGGACCTTTCCCTGGCCCAAGTCGAAAAGGGTAGGGTGGGCTTTTACCAGGAAGCGCTTTTCGTGCGCTGCCTCATCGATACCCTAACCGGCAATTTTTTTGAAATCAAACAAGTAAAAATTCTTGTTGATGGGCAGGATCAGCCCACCCTTTTTGGCCATTACGCGCTGGGAACGTCGGAAGCCGCCATGCCGGTCACCACGAACGGAAATTCCCAATTTTGAATTTTCTTAACCGTTCGGCCTAAAAGGAAAATCCAACGCAAAGACGCCAAGGCGAAAAGTGAAAACAGACGAAAACATAAATTCTTAAAACATGTTTCGGTCTTGGGTTTTGCATAAAATTGCCTTGCCTGGCGATTTTGCATCTTTGCGGTAGATGGTCCTGAAATTACGAATTCTCAACGGGGAATCTTCATTTTGCCCATCGCAAGAAGAAATTTTGTTATCTCAAAACCCCACCCGGCTCCAATTTAACGAAGAGGAAGGATTGTATGGAAACCAAGAGCACTGAGAATCCACTCCCCTCCTCCTACGACCCGAAGTCGGTCGAAGGCGGTTGGTACGAGGTTTGGGAAAAATCCGGTGTTTTCAAGGCCTCCACCTCCACGGAAAAACCCGCTTTTTGCATCGTGGCCCCTCCCCCCAACGTCACCGGAAGCCTCCACATGGGTCACTCCCTCACTTATACCTTGCAGGATATGGTGACCCGGTTCCGGCGGATGCAGGGCTATAACATGCTCTGGCTTCCGGGAACGGACCACGCCGGCATCGCCACCCAAAACGTGGTGGAAAAGGAACTGCGAAAGGAAGGGAAAACCCGCCATGACCTGGGCCGGGAAGCCTTCGTGAAACGCGTCTGGGAGTGGAAGGAAAAATACGGGACCATCATCACGCGGCAGTTGAGGCGCCTGGGCGCATCGTGCGATTGGAGCCGGGAGCGGTTCACGATGGACGAGGGCCTGTCCAAGGCCGTACGGAGGGTCTTCATTACCCTTTACCAGGAAAAGCTCATTTACCAGGAATACAAACTCATCAACTGGTGCCCCCGTTGCCAGACCTCCCTGTCCGACATCGAGGTGGAACACAAGGCGGTCCAAGGCCATTTTTACCACATCCGCTATCCCTTCGTGCACGATCCCGCCGACGGGCTGGAGGTGGCCACCACCCGGCCGGAGACCCTCTTGGGCGACACGGCCGTGGCCGTGCACCCCGAGGACGACCGTTACGCGGGCCTGGAGGGAAAATCGGTGGACCTGCCTTTGCTGCACCGTCGCATCCCCATCATCATGGATGAATACGTGGACAGGGAATTCGGCACGGGCGTGGTGAAGATCACCCCCGCCCATGATTTTAACGATTTCCAGGTGGGCAACCGGCATCAGCTCCAGCGCATCAACATCTTGAACCCGGACGGGACCTTGAACGAGAACGCAGGACCCTACAAGGGCCTGACCGTCGCGGCCGCGCGGAAGAAAATCGTGGAAGACCTGGAAGCCCAGGGCCTGCTTTTGAAGGTGGAGCCCCACCAGCACAACGTGGGCCATTGCTACCGCTGTGGAACGGTGGTGGAACCCTATTATTCCAAGCAGTGGTTCGTGCGCATGAAAACCCTGGCCGAAGCAGCCTTGAAGGCCGTCGCCGAGGGCGAAACCCGGTTCATCCCCGAATCCTGGCGTGGCGAATTCGAGAGGTGGCTGAACAACATCCAGGACTGGTGCATCAGCCGCCAGATCTGGTGGGGACACCGCATCCCGGTCTACACCTGCGGGGTTTGCCAGATCCAAGTGGCAGCTGAAGAGGCGCCCCCCGCCTGTCCCAACGGGCACAGGGGAAACATGGCTCAGGACCCGGACGTCTTGGATACCTGGTTCTCCTCCGGCCTTTGGCCTTTTTCGACCATGGGTTGGCCCGAAAAAACAAAGGACCTTGAAATCTTCTATCCCACCTCGGTGATGGTCACCAGCTGGGACATCCTTTTTTTCTGGGTGGCCCGCATGATGATGATGGGCCTGAAGTTCATGGGACAGGTGCCTTTCAAGGAAGTTTACCTGCATTCTCTGGTGGCCGACGCGGAAGGGAAGAAGATGAGCAAGTCCAAGGGCAATGTGGTGGACCCTTTGGAACTGATCGACCAATTCGGGACGGACGCCCTGCGGTTCACCCTGACCTCGATCGAGACCAAACAGCGCTACGTGGCCCTCACGAACCAGAAGCTGGAGTCCTCCCGCAATTTCGTGAACAAACTTTACAACGCCACTCGCTTTGTCCTGATGGGCCTCTCCGGCGGCGCCGAGTTCAAGCCCCTTTCTCCCAGTGACCAGGCACGGCTGCGCTTGGAGGACAAGTGGATTTTGACCCGTCTTTCCATCGTCATTGTGGAAGTGACGAAGGATTATGAGAAATACCGTGTCGCCGAGCTTTCCCAAACCCTGTACCGCTTCGTGTGGAACGAATTCTGCGACTGGTACTTGGAGTGCATCAAGCCCAGGCTTTACGCCGAGGCCGACCCGGTGGAAAAGGGATTGGCGGCCGCGGTGGTTGTGGAAGTGCTGGATAACATCCTGCGGCTGTTGCACCCCGTCATGCCCTTCGTAACCGAGGAACTTTGGCACAAGCTGCCGGGCAAGAGAGAATCCATCATGAAGGCGCAATGGCCCAAGAATATGGAGGACATGGCGGATTTGAACGCCAAGGATAAATTCGAGGAGCTGAAGGACATGGTGACCGCCGTGCGCACCAGCCGAAGCGAACTGAACGTCCCCCCCTCCGCCCAAGTCCATATTTCGACGAAGGATGTTCGGCTCCCCGTGGGGAGCCCCGAATCGACGCTCTTAAAGACCCTTTGCCGGGTTTCGGAAATTACTGAAGCCCGAAGCCGCCCCCCCAAGTCGGCGCTGGCCGTTGTTAAAGGCGGGGAATTGTACCTCCACCTGGAAGGACTGATCGACTTGAAAGCCGAGGCCGCCAAGCAGGAAAAGGAGCGGCAGAAGTTGGAGAAATATGTCCTTTCCATCCAGGGCAAGTTGGCCAACGAGCAATTCGTCCAAAACGCCCCGGAAGAACTGGTGGAGGCGGAAAAAACCAAACTCCAGGAATCCAGGGATAAAATCATCCGCATTGAACACAACCTAAAGTTCCTGGAAAGTTGAGGGGTATGAAACGCTCTCCCGGTCATTCCGTGGAAGGCCTGGATTGGGCCAAAATCCGGCCCTTGTTGAATCAGGCATTGAAGGAAGATGGGGCTTGGCACGACCGGACCACCCTTGCCACCGTGCCCGGCCGCTCTCCAGCGCGGGGCGAGGTGATCGCTAAAGGCGACGGTATTTTGGCCGGCTTACCAGTGATGGCCCAAGCCTTCAAGCAATTGGACCCCCGATGCCGGTTGAGGGCATTGGCTTCGGAAGGTTCCCGCCTTCGCCGGGGCCAAAAAATAGCTTATTTGAAGGGATTTGCCAGGCCGCTTTTAAACGGGGAAAGGGTGGCCTTGAACCTCCTGAGCCGCCTTTCCGGGATCGCCACCCTTACCCGCCGCTTCGCGGGCAAAATCAAGGGCCCCCGCTTGTACGATACCCGGAAAACCACCCCCCTTTGGCGCCTGCTGGAGCGTTATGCGGTTCGCGTGGGCGGCGGTCAAAACCACCGATTCAACCTTTCCGGTCACGTTCTCATCAAGGATAACCATTTGAGGCTAGGCGGCGGGGTTTACGCCTGCGTTAAGGCGGCCCGCAAGCTTTACGGCAAAGGGGAGTTCATCGAGGTGGAAGTGGAAAGCTTCGAGCAGGCTTCGGAAGCCCTGAGGGCGGGCGCGGACCTCCTTTTGGTGGATAATTCCTCGCCCCGTGTCCTAGAAAAAGTTCTCCAGCTGGTACGGGGCAAGATGCAGGTGGAAGTCTCCGGCGGGTTGACCTTGGACAATATCCAAAAATATTCCCGTCTGCCCGTGGACCGGTTTTCCTCCGGTTCGCTGACCCATTCGGCCCCCGCGCTGGATTTCTCCATAGAGCTCTACCCCCTGAAATGAAACCCGAACAAATCCTCAAAGGCCTCAAAACCAAGACCTTTGGCCGGAACTTGATTTGCATGGAGGAAACCACCTCCACCAACGACGTCGTTGCGGAATTGGCCCGCCAAGGCGCGCCGGAAGGCACCGTGGTGGCCTCGGAAAGTCAAGCCGAGGGGAGGGGACGTCAGGGCCGCAAGTGGAGCTCCACGGCGGGTGAATCCCTCACTTTTTCCGTCCTTTTACGGCCCCAACTCCATGCCGACGAATTACCGGGAATCACCCTGGCGGCGGCCGTGGCGGCCGCGAAAACCCTGGAGGATTTCCAGTTCAACCCCCAAATCAAATGGCCTAACGATCTGCTGTTGGAGGGAAGGAAGGTTTGTGGCATTTTGACGGAAGTCGGACCTAAAAAAGATACAATGGCCGCGGTGGTGCTGGGGATTGGGATCAATATGAACCAAGCTTCGCTGGGGTTTCCTAGCGAACTCAGGAAAATCGCCACCAGCCTTTACCGCGAATCCGGCAGGAAAACCGACCGTATCCGCTTTTTCCAAAAGGTTCTCCTTCGCCTGGAGGAAAGCTACCATTGGGTGATTGAAAGGCGCTTCGACCGGGTTTTATCCGAATGGCGAAAGAGGTCCGTCACTTTGGGACGGCAAGTGAAAGTCGTCCAGGGCCATCGCGTTTTTTATGGGCACGCCGTTGACGCCGATGAAAAGGGCGCTCTCTTGGTCCGTACGGACGTCGGAATCATCGAGTGCGTCACATCGGCAGACGTTCAAATACTTCAGTTTTGAGTTGTGAGTTCCGAACGTTGAGTTTCGGATGTTTTTTAAACGAAGGTTAAAAAAACTTTCCATTACTCAACGCTCAGAACTCACAACTCATAACTTATGGGAATGCTTATGATCTGGGCCGTTTTGATAGGAAATACCCGTTGTGTTTCCGCCTTGATGCAGGGCCTCCGGGTCCGAAAGCGCCATATCGTTCCAACGGACAGCTTGCGGAGCGGAAAAAAGGCCTTGGAATGGGCCGAGAGCTTGCGGCAGAAATCCGAGCCGGAAGGGGTCATCGTTGCCAGCGTTGTACCGCCCGTCGATGGGGCGGTGCGCCGCTCCCTCCAAAAAGCTCTTGGGCGGCGCCCCATCTTTGTCACGGCTCAGGGCCCCTTGGGCATGCGCGTGAAGGTCAAAAAACCCTCCGAGGTAGGGGCGGACCGACTCGCCAACGCGGTGGCCGCCGCGGGGCTTTACGGCGCGCCCTCCATCGTGGTGGATTTCGGGACAGGGACCACCTTTGACGTGGTGGACAAGGAGGGCTCCTATTGCGGCGGGGCCATCCTGCCGGGCTTGGGCATATCCTTAAAGGCCCTCCACGACTTCACGGCTAAAATCCCGCTTGTGCGGTTCAGCCCAGTTCGTTACGTTATCGGCCGAACCACGGCAGAGGCCGTCCGATCGGGCGTCTACCATGGCGCCATCGGCACCACCCGCGAGCTTTTGGCGGGGATCCGCAGGGAATTGGGGACCTCGGCGCCGGCCATAGCCACGGGCGGGTGGTGCAGGGCGTTTAGGGGAACCCGGTTTTTTTCCCGGGTTGAGCCGGATTTAACCTTGAAGGGACTCGCCCTCCTTTGGCGGCTTAATTCCAGGATGGATCGTGCGTAACATCGAGGAAATCGCGGCCGAAGAGGAGGCCAAGGCAAGGGAACTCCTGAGGAAGCGCCTCAACTTCCTTTTGGGCCTGGGAGGGGTGGCCCTCGATACTTGGGGTTGGGGACTTTTCGCGCGCGGCGACATGGACAAGGGCGCTTTTCTCGTCATCGCTTCCTTATGTCTTTGGGCCGTCAGTTGGGACATCCTTCGGGTATTGCGGGGCACCTTTGTTTGCTTTCTCACCGGCATCCTATCCCTTTCCTTCGCTTTTGGCCTTTATTTCCAAAGACGTCTCCCCACTTTTGACTGGGGCGGCGATCCCGCCTTTTGGCTGTCCGTGCACGCAGGCGCACTGGACGCCCCTCCTTGGTCCCCCCTCAGTTATTTGATAGGGCAGGCGGCCTGCTTCCTTTTACCTGACCTGAAGTTTTCCATTCTCCCCACGCTGTCCGCTACTTTCCTGGCCATCGCCCTTTTTTTTATGGCGCAGGAATATTTCTCCCGGTTGAAAAACCAAACACTCTATGGACTCCTTGGGGTGCTTTTACTTTGCTGGGCCCTAGCCGCCAGCGAACCTTTTTTAAGCGCCGGGACCGTGGGGTCGGGCTTAGTGGCGGTTTTAGGTTTTCTCCTTCTCCTTTTCCAAAGGATACTCCTCGCTTTGGAGGAAAAACCGTGGAGGGCGCTTTATTTCCTTTTGGGGCTGTCATGGTCGGTAAGTCCATTCTGGGGAATATTGGGCCTTTTGGGGCTCCTTCCAGCCCTGGATTTGGAGGGAAGAAGCCTGAGGCATAACCTTCCGCCGTTGTTAGCGGGTTTGAGCCCTTATCTCTGGATCCTTTTTAGGGCAGGCCGGTTCTTTCCGTCGTGGGGTGGAATCCATCCCTTTTCCAAAATGCTGGAAGAGGGTGGGTGGATCGCCCCCCAAGCCTTGGGGGGCCATGGATCGCTCCCTGAAATATTAAAGTCTATGGGATGGGGCATTGTTTTTTTGGCCGCCTTTTCGGCGTTTTTGTGGCTCCTTCATTTCTTCAAATGGAAAGCCGGCACGAAAATCGAGTTTGCCGCATTGGATTTTTGGCCTTGGGTTCTGGCGGGCCTGGGAGCGCTGTTCTGGTATTCACCTGACTCCAGGGCCCTGGGGCCCACGGCTCTTTGGTTCGTGGCAGGACTGGGCGGTGGATTCCTCAGGCTTCTTGAGAAAGGCGTGGAGAGGCGGCAAGGCACATTTTTTTCGGGAAGGTCCTTGGCTTGGCTAGCATTAGCGGGGCTCCTGCTGGCTTTGGGCCTGGCTTGGGTTCCAGGACTGGGTGGGCTGTCAAGCCAGCCCTACTTTCCCCAACAACATGCCTTAAATCTGTTGAAGACACTCCATTCCAAAGCCATCCTCGTATGCCAGGACCCTTTTGACGCCGCGTCCTGCCGGGAAGCACAACTGATGGACCCCATGGCCTTGGAAGCCGTGATCCTGGACCAAGGATACTTGAACCAAAGGTGGTATGTGAGCCAGGTGA
>JASHQZ010000265.1 GCA_030038835.1 candidate division FCPU426 bacterium | reverse complement strand
GTGTTCGTGGCCGAATTGGTAGCCGTCAAAGTGGCGGTTTTCGTGGCCGTGTTGGTGGTCGTGTTGGTCGCGGTATTAGTAGCCGTATTGGTCGGCGTGTTGGTCGGGGTGTTGGTGGCAGTATTCGTGGCCGTGTTGGTCGCGGTATTGGTGGCCGTATTGGTGGGCGTGTTGATCGGGGTGTTGGTGGCAGTATTCGTGGCCGTGCTGGTGGCCGTCAGGGTGGCCGTGTTGGTCGCCGTGGACGTCGCGGTATTCGTCGCCGTGTTCGTGGGCGTATTGGAAGTCGTTGGGGTTGCGGTGTTCGTGGCCGAATTGGTAGCCGTCAAAGTGGCGGTTTTCGTGGCCGTGTTGGTGGTCGTGTTGGTCGCGGTATTAGTAGCCGTATTGGTCGGCGTGTTGGTCGGGGTGTTGGTGGCAGTATTCGTGGCCGTGTTGGTCGCGGTATTGGTAGCCGTATTGGTCGGCGTGTTGGTCGGCGTCGGGGTAGCTGTGTTCGTCGCCGTGTTGGTCGCGGTATTGGTGGCAGTCTCGGTGGCCGTATTCGTGGCGGTGTTGGTGGGCGTGTTGGTGGGAGTCGGAGTCGGGGTGTTGGTGGTTGTGGTGGTTGGAGTGTTAGTGGCCGTGTTGGTCGCGGTGTTGGTGACCGTATTCGTCACCGTGTTGGTGGGCGTATTGGTAGTGGTTGGAGTCGTAGTACGGGTGGCCGTGTTGGTAGCCGTATTGGTGGGCGTGGGGGTAGGGGTACACGTGGTTCCAAGTATCTCAACAGCCCAAGGGTAACCACATATGCTGTTATAGTCCGGGTTAAAACTCTGGTTAATAGTGACAGCGGACGTGGAACCAGGCGCATAATCGCTGAAGGCTACACCTTCATAAAACGAATCTAAACCTTGACAGGTGGGGTTTGAGGCGACAGTTCCGTTGTTCACGGTGTAGCTTACTGGGCAGCTGCTGCAACCGCATTGTGTTAAAAGCAACTGGAGAATCGTGCTGTTGGAACTGGTGGGCGTGAAATTTAAGGACGCGGTTACCGGCGTGTCGCTGCTTCCGCACGCCGAGACCGCATTGCTCTCGCTGTTGGCGCCGATGGGGGAAGAACACGCCGCGTTGCTGAAGGTCCAATATTCGTAGGACCATTCACTTGACCCTCCGTTACCCAAGGCCGTTGTACCCCCGGTTATGGTGAGCGAACCGCCGGAAGTGGGATTTGCGACATAATAAAGAGCCCGATATCCAGTTGTGTCGCCTGAAAAAGTGACCTCGCTCCCCACGAGCGACATGGGCACGCCGTTATAGGTAATCGTGCCCGCCGTTGTCTGCCAGAAAGGCGAAGAGCTTGAGATCATGACGAATAAAACGTAACAGCCACCGGAAGACGACCCAAAGGTAAGATTCGTAGTGACACCGGCGTTGGTTGTGCCGCTTGAAGAGTGGGCATCATTATCGTAGCTGGGGGGGGAGCCGCAACTGCCAGCCGCCGGCGTATTGGTGATGGTATTGGTCGGCGTAATGGTCGGGGTGCTCGTAATCGTTGAGGTTGGCGTATTTGTGGCTGTTTTGGTGGGAGTGGAACTGATCGCTCCAGTGGGAGTGGGAGAATTGGTTGAGGTGGAGGTGGGCGTGGCCGTAGCCGTACTGCAGCTGATGGTGGTGATGGCCACGCTATTGCTCGTCACCGGACCCACGCCGGTCCCGCTAGCCACGCCGTAATCGGAGAAAGTCGCGCAGGGGGTCGCCGTCTGGCTGTCGTTATACTCAAAAGTGATGGGCACGCAGTAACCGGGCGCGAGGTTGCTGACGCCGAAAGAAGGCGGGCTTTGGTTGACCACGTAAATACTGACCGGTACTCCGTCCACCGTTTCATTCCAACCGCTGGTGGGCCCGAGGTATTGCAACCCGTTGAAGTAATTGCTGATGTTGTCCGCAATGGTAACGGCATAGACCGTCCCGCCGGCGGAGGAGGCGCACAGGTTGAAGATAAAGCTGACGGGCCCCGTATTGTAGTTGGACGTGGGGCTGAGCGGTGTTTTAGTCAGGCTGATGACCGGGGGTATGATCACTTGGGTATAGGTGACCGGGGTCGATTGAACGTCCCCCCCGGACCAGCTCACCGCTATCTGGTCCACTGAAGTAACACCACAACTGGGTGGGTCGTTGTTAAAGGCCACTTCGGCCGTCATGGTGGCGCAGCCGTTCCCAAAGCTCGGGAATATCATCGTGGCGCCGCTGGCGCTGGGCGCGTTCGCGTTGACGCAGGGGCTGCTGTAATAGGGGAAGGTAGCGGGACAGCTTGCGCTCCCGTATCCCCAGCCGATGAACTGGGGGTTGCCCAGGCCGCAGCTGGAAAGCGTGGACAATGTGTTGTCCACCACCGTCACCGAGCCGCTGGTCACCGCGCCGCCCGTGTCGCAGACCACGATGTTGTAATTAACCGTCACCGAATTGTTGGAACCCGTCACGGTAGTGGACAGGCTTTTGGAGACCGTGAAGGCGGGCGGGCCGATGAGGGTTTGGGGCGCGGGGATGGGCGTGCATTGGATCCAGAAAAGGGCGCCGCTGGAGCTGCTGGTGTTGTATTCGCCCGCGCAGTTGTTGGCGATAAAAGGGATTATGTCACCCGTCACAGGGTTGTAAATCTGTTGCGCCCAAGTCTGTTCCGTCACGCCGCCGGAGCAGTAGGTCGTGGTGAAATCCCCCGGGCTGTTGTTGTAGGCCGTGCTGTACCACGCGTTGTTGTCGTTATCGTCGGCCGGCGCGCCCGACGTGGTGGTGGCGCCGGGGTTGTAATAATTTTCAATCCCCCCGCCGGAACTGGTGATTTCCGAATGATCCCCGCCCGAGCAGGTGATGTCCAGGTCCCAGGAGCTGAAGTTGTCGTCCGGGTTCGTGTTTTGGGTGTAAACAGCCAGGCATACCTCCGAACCCGTTAAGAGGGACACGGGCACGTTGACGCAGCTGGTCGCATCGCCGGCGCCCACATAGGGGAAATAGCCGATGGAAACCCCCTCGACCCAAACCGTGGTGTTGTCGTCGCCGGACACGCAGATCTGGGCGGAAGTGGGAGTACATTGGGCTAATAGTCTCTCAGCCTGGCCGCTTAATAAAATGAGGGCAAGGAAAACGACAAGTTTTACTTGCTCAAAAAGCTTTTGGCTATTTGAAAAAATTTTTTGGATGAGGACTAAAAACATTTTAACCTGCTTAAAAAAACAAAATTATTTATGGCAAACAGATTTTAAAAATCGGTTTAACGATTCCTTGGAACTTTCAATCACTCAAATTTTAAAAATTATTGTTCGGTCACTTTTTGGATAATTTCAAAATCCAAAAATTTTGATTTAAAATCGATTTAACAAGTAAGTTTCGATGAGGTATTTCACGTTTAACCTAACGTCACTTTCAGGTTAAATTTTACCATTTAATCGATTAATTTTTCATCTTTTTTTAGCGTAAAAACAGTGAAAAACAAAAGGAAAATAACCAATTATTGGCCTTTTTGGGGAATTAAACTTTAACCCATCTTCTTTGAAACGCCCACCATCGGTTGGGCTAGGTTTAGACCCGCCATCAGAAAAAGTCCTAGGCGACCCATGAAAGCCACGTCCCTCTTGGCCTGGATGTCTTGAGAAAGGGCCCACTCATTTTTGGAAAAAACGTCCCAACAAAAGATTTCCACCTGATCCTTCCGACGCAAAGGATGACCGACGCGATTTGATAAGTTAAAGCCACAGCTGTTTTCCGGGCAAAGCCTTCGCCATTCGTCATCTGGCCCAAAATTTTCCCGGCTTCCTTGTGTTATACTTGCCGCCGATTTCAACCTAAATTTTCCTTCCAAAGGGCCCGCATGATACCGACTCCGTCTCTTCGTGACTCGCTTTGGGAATCCCTGGCCGATAAGGCCATCCAAAGGGAGGCTTTGACCCGCGAAGAAGCCCAAACCCTGCTCCAAGCAGCCGCCCCGGAAACGCTCTCGATCGTCCATGCGGCTTACCGTGTCCGCCGGGTCTTTCACGGGAACAAAGTCAGGATCCACGTCCTCCAAAACGCCAAGTCGGGCGCCTGTCCTGAGGACTGCGGCTTCTGCTCCCAATCCTCCAAATACCAAACGCCTGCAGCCCAATACCCGCTCATGGAAGTGGAATCTCTGGTGCGAGGGGCCCATAGGGCGAAAGCCGCCGGCGCGTGGAAATACTGCATGGTGACCGCCACCCGCGGCCCCAGCAACCGAGACCTGGACGTCATTTGCGAGGCCACGCGCAGGATCAAGGCCGAGGTGGGGGTGAAGGTTTGCACTTCCCTGGGCCTCTTGACCCCCGAAAAAGCCAGGCGCCTCGCCGAAGCCGGCGTGGACCGGTTCAACCACAACCTGGAAACCTCTCCCCGGCTTTACCGGGAGATCGTCTCCACTCATACCTATGAGGACCGGGTCCAGACCACACGCTACGCCAGGGAAGCCGGCATGGAAATCTGTTCGGGCGGCATTATCGGGATGGGCGAGGAAATGAATGACGTGATCGACCTTTGCTTCGCCTTGAGGGAGGTCGGCGCCACCTCCGTTCCGGTCAATTTCCTGGACCCGAGGCCGGGAACGCCATTCGCGGGCCGCCCCCTGGTGGAGCCTTACTACGCCCTGCGGGTCTTAAGCCTCTTTCGTTTTGTTCACCCGGACGTGGATGTGCGGGCCGCCGGCGGCCGGGAGGCGACGTTCCGCTCCCTCCAGCCCCTCGTTTTATATGTCGCGAACTCGATTTTCACGAACGGCTATTTAACGACGCCAGGCCAAGGCGAAAATGCCGACCATCAGATGATCAGGGACATGGGCCTGGTGCCTGAAATGGTTGGGAGTGAATTCCAGGCCTGACCGGCATCGAAATCGAAAACCAAAAAAATTTGAACCACGAAGGCACAAAGGGCATGAAGAAAGCCTAAACGAAATCTTTGGTTTAAACCGTCCTTCCACTCCTGCCTTTCGAGTTTCTTCGCGCCCTTTGTGCCTTCGTGGTTCACAATGATAGTTTTCGGGTCTTTTCAAAGGGCGACATGAGAAAAAAATTTTCTCCGGCGGCTTCCGCTACACCCCCTTGGCTCATCCCCTTGGTTGGGTCGGCCGTTTTTTTAGCCGCTTATGGGTTTCTCCTTTTCCACCCAGACCTTCACCCCGCCTGTCCCGAGAACGACACCTGGAACCTTCCCATCCGCTGGTCGGTCCTTTCCTCGCTTCGGGAAGGCCGGCTTCCCCTTTGGAACCCCCTTTCCGCCTTCGGCATCCCGTGGCTGGCGACCTGGCAAACCGAGACGTTTTATCCCGGGACTTTGCTTTTCACTGTGTTCGGGCTTTCGGCTTGGAATCTTTCGGGTCTCCTTCACTTGATGGTTTTATCGCTGGGCACCTATTTCTTTTTAAGGGCGGAAAAATTAGAAACCCTTCCCTCTTTTTTCAGTGCCTCCATCGCCCTGATGAACGCCTGTGCCTACAATCATTTGGGCAGCAATTCCTCCATGGATACCATGGCTTGGATCCCTTGGATCTTTCTCGCCGCGTATCATTGTCTTGAGGAAAACCCATGCGGGAAATTTCAGTTGGCCATTTTTTTTACACTGCAAGTCTTCGCCGGTTATCCTCAAATTGTTTTTTATGCCCTCGTGGGCTTGGCGGCTTACGCGGTATTCCGGAAAGGATGGAAAGGACCGGCCCAACTGCTTCTCCCCCTGGCGGTGGGGCTTCTCCTTTCCGCGGCCCAGTGGCTTCCTTCGGTGGAGTATTTTTTCATCAACAGCGTTCGCCTGCCCGCGGTCCACGATAACCCCCACTTCTTCCTTCCATCCGAAAATTTGAAAACCCTCTGGAATCCCATGGCCTTGAGCGGAAACGGCCTACCGGATTACGTCGTCAACCCCACCTTTTTTTATTTCAACTTTTACTCGGGCCTCCCGCCGCTCCTCCTCTTGGTCCTGGGAGTGGTCCGTTGGAGGAACCTTCGTCCCATCTCGCGATACTTCCTCTTGGGGTTCGGGGTCCTCATGGTTTGGACCCTGGGTTACCCTTTAATGGCCCTGGAATTCCTGCGCCTTCCCTTTCCGGGCTTCTTGGAGCCGGCCAAATGCTGGGTCCTCGTGAATTTTTTCGAACTCGCCGCCATTGGTCTTATCCTTGGGGATCTGTTCCCCCGCCCGGCCAAGTGGAAATGGGTCCTCTTAACTCTTTCCATCGCCAATCTTCTATGGTTTAACGGAACCCATCCGCTGGAGAGGAACCTGACGCCCCCCAGCCCCCTCCTGGATGCCCAAGCCCAAAACCTCAAGAGCCATTTGGGATCGGGACGAATCCTGATACTCCCTAATCCCCGGGAGCATCAAAGGCTTTACACCCCGGTTCCCGACCCCTCCCGGCAGCCCCTTTTCAAGCGCTTCATCCCCAATTCCAATTACTATGAATTTTTGCCGGCCGCCACCTTTTACGGGTCCACCCAGCCAAATTGGGGTGCCTTGGACGCCGGTTTTTATTTCCAGTATGTTTTCCCCCACGATAACGGCGCCTTGATGGATTTGTTGGGGGTGGATCTCCTTTACCTCCCGGAGGACCGGCTTCCGACGCATTACCGAAAAGTCCAA
>JASHQZ010000264.1 GCA_030038835.1 candidate division FCPU426 bacterium | reverse complement strand
ATCCACAGCCCGAAGGACCAGAGGGGCGGCACGGGCGAGCGGCCGGTAAGGGCGGTGTACTCGGAAAGCACTTCCTTGGGGTTGCCCAGGAAGATGAAAAGGTCCAAAACCTCGTCGCCGGTGAAAAGGGTGGTGGTTTCGTTATAGGAATGGCCGAAATCGAAGGTGGCGGGCGCGGTGGTATGCAGGAACATGCCATAGCCCCTATTGCTCATAAAGAAGGGGACGGGCTTATACATGCCGTCGTATTGGACGCCGTGGGCGTCGTAGGACCAGAGCACAACCTTCTGGCCCCTCTTGTTGAGCCGGGTGAAAGACTCGCCGCAGCCGTAAATCTTCTCGCTGTTGGCCAGGGAAAAGGTGGCGGCGAACTGGCGGCCGTATTCGGGCGTGGGGCGCTGGAAACAGAAGGGCAGGGGGTCGGTGTTCCGGAGGCTTCGGTTGTCCTTGAGGTGGACGGTTTTGGTCAGCAACTTGCCGGAGGCGTCGCGGATTTCCAGGGCCCAGGGGTTTTCCACCACCGTGACCGAGCCTTCCTTGCCTTGGTACGTGATAAGGCCTTTTTTACGCGCGACTTTCCAAGGGGATGTGGGCTTGGGTTCCTTGGCCAGCATGAGGGAGGCTGGTTTGGGTTTCCTCGGGGTTTTGCGGCCCTCGAACCTTAAACGCAAGGTGCGGTCGCCGTAAAAGGTGATGGAAAAGGGATAGGGTTCCTTCTCGCCGCCGTACTCGGAGGGGAATTCCCAGGGCTGGCTGGGGATGAGGTTGATGCCTTCCTGGTTGAAGGCCATGCGGACCTTATAAGCGTAGCGTCCCCACAGGATGTCGCCTTGGGCCTTGGCCGCGTTGAAAGCGGAGAGTTTCTCCGGGAGGAACATGGTGTTTTCGAGGTTGGAGAAAGAACGGCTCACGTCGACGGGGTGGTTTAACAGGGAATAAGGATGCTCTTTCACGGTGACTCCTTGGGATCGCTTTGGCGAGAGGGATTATGCCACTTTTAAGCGGTTCTGCAAATAAAGCTTGGATTTGGTTTAGACGACTCGATACAACTTCACCCTCACCCTGCCCTCTCCCCTTAAGGTAGAGGGTGGAATCACTACAACGAAGAAACAAAAAGTAAAAAGTTTAAAACGGTTTTCACCACGCTCTAAATCCTGGAACGGCCCCGGCATCTCCGCTATGCTTTTGCCATCCAACCGGGCGGAGGTTTTCATGCGCAAATTCCATACGGCTTTTTTCGTGACGGCCTTGACGGCGTTTTTTTCCCTTGGCTGCGCGAAACATGACCAGGCCGTGCGGGTGGCCGTCTATACCTCGGACCCCGCCATCCTCAAAATCCTTAACGATGCCATGCGGGCGATCGAAAGCCGCCACCCGGGGTTGAAAATCGAGCTGGTGAACATCGATTACAACAGTTTCCAGGACAAGCTCACCACCATGATGGCGGCCGGGGACGCACCGGACGTGATCAGCGTGGAGGCCAACAATTTCGTGGACCTTTCCCTGCGGGGCGTGTTGGAGGACCTGACCCCCTACGTTCAACGGGACCAGTTGGACACCAAGGCCTATTACGCCACGGTGATGGACCGCTTCAGCCCGGGCGGCAAGGTTTACGCCCTTCCGGGAGACATCTCGCCCTTCGGGCTGGTCTACTACAACAAGAAAATTTTTGATGAGGCGGGGGTGCCTTATCCCACCTCCAACTGGTCCTGGCCCGGGTCCTTCCTTTCGGTCTGTCAAAAGCTGGTCAAGAAGGACGCTTCGGGCAAGATCGTCCGGTGGGCCTTCGCCGACCCTTACGGCATCGTGGCCGACAACTTCCTTTTAAGCGACGGCGGCTATTACACGGACAGCGAAACCAACCCCACCCGCCTGGCCTTGGACAGCCCCCAGGCCCTGGAAGCCTTCCAATTCCGCTGGGACCTGATCTGGACCTACCACGTCTCGCCCTCGCCCACGGATATCCAAAGCTACAGTTTCCAAAACAAGCCCGAGGACATGTTCATGAACGGCCAGGTGGCCATGATCGACTCGGGGATCTGGCACACCCCCAATTTCCTGGAAAAGGGGATTTCCTTCGACGTGGTGGAATTCCCCAAGGGGCCCAAGGGGACCCGCGGCTGGGGTTGCGGAGGGTCGGGCTACGCCATTTGGTCGGGATGCAAGGACAAGGAAAAGGCCTGGATCGTGGTCAAGGAGCTCACGGGGCCGGAAACCGAGGCTACCCTGGCCCAAACGGGCCTGATCCAGCCGGCCCTGATCCAGGTGGCCAAGTCGGACGCCTTCCTGAAGAGCATCGGGCCCGGGAACAAGAAGGTCCTGCTGGGCATGCCGCCCGACGCCCACTTCACGCCCTTCGTGAAAGCCTGGAATGAAATCTGGTACGGCCAGGTGGGGCCGGCCCTGGACCCGGTTTGGCTGGGGGAAAAGAAGCCCGGCGATGTCCTTCCGGCGCTCACGGCCGGCATCAACAAGAAGTATTTCGCCCCGGCCCAAAATTGAGCTGAAACGGCCATGTTTCGGGCAATTCGAGCATGGCAGTC
>JASHQZ010000263.1 GCA_030038835.1 candidate division FCPU426 bacterium | reverse complement strand
CCAATTTCGACCTCCTATACTATAAAAAACCCTCCCCAGGCGCGCCCATATTTGGTAAAAGATTAGGCCGCTGTATGGACCCATCCAACGGAAAGGCGTCCCTTCCGACCATGAAACGTTTGAGACCCTTTGCTTTCCTTATCTTTATTGTCCTCATCGTCTATGTCGTTTCCAAGCTCAACCTTCCCTCCTCCTGGGACCGGTTGAGGCAGCTCAACCCCTTGCTGCTCTTGCTGGCGGTTATCGCCGGCGTGCCGGAATATCTTTTCAAGTCGCTTCGCCTGAGGTCCTTTATCGCCCGGGCCAAGTCCCACCTTTCCGTCAAGCAATCCATCCTGACCTTCCTGTCCGGCCAGCCGCTGGCCTCCGTCACCCCCGGCAAGCTGGGGGACGTAAGCCGCATCGTGCTGTTGAACCGCCTCGGAAAAGTTTCCATGCCGGTGGCCCTGGCGGTTCACGTGGCGGATAGGATTTACGACTTGGCGGCCATCGTATTCCTCGCCATCATGGGCTTGGTTTACTATATCTCGGCCTTCTCGGGGGAAAGCTCGGCCTTGGGCACCTTTATCGGAATGCTCTGTGGAATGCTCCTCATCCTGGCCCTCATCAACTCCCGCTGGATAAAATTCATATTGAAACCCCTCATTGACGGGCTTTTACCCAAGAACCTGGCGTCCAGGATTTCCCACCATGCGGGCGAGTTCAACTCCTCCCTCCATTCCCTGTTGATTCCCTCTTTTAAGATTTTCGGCCCCTTTGTCCTTTCGGCGCTGGCCTGGCAGGCCGCCATCCTGAGGTCCTATCTATTGGTGGTGGCCTTGGGGATACCCCTTGCCTACGGCAAATTCGTCTTCTTATGGCCCATGGCCATCGTGGTAGAATTGCTCCCGATTTCCATCCTCGGTTTCGGCCCCCGGGAAATGGTCATGTTCGTGCTCTTCACCACCAGCGTCGTGCGCCAGGAAGACCTTTTGGCCTTCGACCTCCTGAACGTTGTCTCCGGGCCGATTTTCACCGCGGTCGTGGGTCTCCCCGCGGCCATGCACATGTTCCCCAAGGAACGCCATGCCCATGCCACCCATGCGCCTTGATTACAGCGCCGTCATCGCGGCGGACCGGCCCGACAAGCCCCTGGCCTCCTTGGAGGGCCTTTCCAAGCTTCCGGCCCCCGAGCGCCCCAGGGAAGTCTTCGTCTGCGTGGGACGCAACCCCTCGCGCCAGCGCAACCTGGGCGTGAGGCAATGCAAAACCGGGTTGGTTTACTTTTTGGACGACGACAGCGTGGTGTGCCCCGGCACCGTCGCCCACCTGGCCCCCCATTTCGGGGACCCGCGCACGGCCGTGGCCGGCGGGCCCAACCTGGTGCCCCCCGACGCCTCGCCTTTTGAGAAATCCGTGAACGCCGTCCTGGCCTCCTGGATGGGCAGCTTCAGCGTGCGCAACCGCTACGCGTCCATCGGTTCGGTTAAGGAAGCCACGGAAAAGGACTTGATCCTCTGCAACATGATGGTGCGCCGCGAGACCTTCCTGGCCGAGGGGGGGTTCCGCGAGGACCTCTACCCCAACGAAGAAAACGAGTTCTTGAACCGCCTGATGCATTCCCAATACCGCCTGGTTTACGACCCCGGCGCGGTGGTCTTCCGCCACCGCCGCAAAAACCTGGGGGCTTTCTGCCACCAGGCCTTCCGGTACGGCCGGGGCCGCGCCCAGCAAATGAAGGTTTACCCCTGCCTCTCGGACATGGTGCACCTGATCCCCGCCTTTTTCCTGTTTTACGTGCTGTCCCTGCCGGCCCCCCTGGCACTGCCCAAGGACCCTCCCGGGCTTTGGGCCCTGGCCGCGCCCTATTGGTACTTCCCCATTTATCTTTTCCTTCTTTTATCCTTCGGCACGGCCGCGTCCGTGCTTTCCTGGGACCGCGACCCGCTGGATATCTTGAAGGTCCCCTTCCTTATTTTCCTCAGGCATTGCTTTTACGGCATCGGTCTCGTCGCGGGGCTTTTAATGCCCATCCCGAAGCGCAAGGAGGGGCCCATCCGGGTCTTTAAGGCCCTTTTCAAGGGCGGCAAGGCCCGTTTGACGGAAATAAAGGAGAGGAGGAGCCTTTGAACTGGAGCGGCTTCCTGAAGTCCAAGGCCCATTGGTGGATTTTCCTCACCGTGGCCTTTATCGCTTTTTTCCACTGCCTGGCCCTGGGCCAAGCCTACTTCGTGGGCGATCTGCTGGCCCAATACAGCCGTTTCCGCGCCCTTTTGAGGCTTCAGTTGGCGGAGGGGCACTTCCCCCTTTGGAACCCTTATTTCTTCGGCGGCCAGCCCTTTTTCGCCGACCTCAACGTGATGATGGCTTATCCCCTGCTCTATCCCACCCTTTTGTTCTCCATCCCTTATGGCCTGGGCGTTTATTACGCCCTCCACATGGTCCTGGCGGCCCTGGGAATGCACGGCTGGCTCAAGGCCCTGCGCCTGCCGGACGTGTCCTGCCGGCTTTTCGCCCTTGTTTTCGCCCTTTCGGGTTTTTTCTGGTGGGAAGTCATCCACCCCCCCATCCTGGCGGCTTTCGCATGGTTCCCCTTGATGATGTGGGCCCTGGAGAGGTTATGCCAGCGGCCCACGCCGGGACGGGCCTTTGGGGCGGGCCTGTCCGCGGCCATGCTCTTCGTCTGCGGCAACTTCCAGATGACCAGCTGCTTTTTTTACACGGGGCTTTTTTACTTCCTGGGCCGGCTTTGGCTGGCGCCCGGCGCCCCGGCCGGGGACGGGGGCGACAGCGGCCGCCGGTGGGCCTGGAAAACCTGGGCCCGGGTCCTTGGGTTCGGGTTTTGGGGGGCCCTCCCGCTGGTGTTCCTTTTGGTCCCCGTCTATGAGTTCGCCGAACTGTCCAACCGCACCGAGGCCAGCCTGGGTTACGACAATTTCAACTCCCAGTTCTCGCTCCAACCCCAGTCCCTTTACCAGCTTTTCTTTCCCACCCTGGGCGTCCCGCCGGGCCGCACCATCGAGGAATGCCTGGCGCCCGTCAGCGTGGACATCGCCTATATGGGGGTTTACGGCTTCCTGGGCGTCTGGATACCGCTCCTGGCGGTGAACGCCTTTCGGCGCAAGGAGAAAAAACTCCTTTATTTCTTCCTGGCGCTTTCGGCGCTCTCGGTGCTGACGGCTTTGGGGAAATACTTTCCCCTGCACCGCATCCTTTGCGACGTCCTTCCCACGATCAAGTACAGCCGCGTGCCGGGCCGCTACATCGCCGTTTACGACGCCTTCACGACCATCCTGGCCGCCTTCGGGTACCAAGCCCTGGAGAAGGGCCTTTCGGAAAAAGAAAGGCACTCCCCCACTTGGCTGGCGGGCGGGCTGACGGTGGCTTTCTTCCTCTTCCTGATTTCCTGGCTGAGGCCGGACGAATCCTGGCCTGAGATGACCGCCCTGGTGCTGGGCTCGGCGGGCCTGGCCCTTTGGGGGTTCACCCAATCCTGGAAGCCCTTGGGCCGCGGGCTGTTCCAGGCGGCCCTCATCCTCCCCCTTTTCCTCAACGGCTGGACCGCCGGTTACGGCTGGGGGCCCGTCTCCAATTACGACCTGGAAAGCCATTTCCCGGCCTTCACCTACCTCAAGGAGCATTCCAAGGCCTGCCGTTATTACTTCGACATGAGCCTGGGCTATCCCGTGGACAGGAACGGCCGCTATTCCCTCGAGGGTTTCCCCGTGGACTCCCCCTTGGAGCTGGGCATAAGGATGAGCAACGGCTACAACCCGATCGTGCTCAAAGACACGTCGGAGATGGAGAAGCTTCCCATGAACACCTACCTGCGCCTGATGGCCGTCCAGGGGCTGCTTTTTGGCCGGGACCAGGGCGAATCCAAGGATTTCGTCCGCCAGGTCTTCCCGAACAACACCTACCTTTATGAAATGCGCCAGCCGCCCCCCTATGTGAACGCCCCTTCCCAGGTCGCCGTCGTCCCCGACCCGGCCGGGCAGCTGGCGGCCCTGGGGAACCAAGGCTTTGATCCGGCCAGCCAGGTGGTGCTTTCCGAGTCCCTGCCTTCCTCCATCGCTTCCCAGTTGGACGGGCAAAGGGCCCAGGTGAACTACGATATCGAAAAGGACGACCCGGACGACGAGGTGTTCAAGGTTCAATTGGATAAAAACAGCCTGTTGACCTTCTCGGAGATCATGTACCCCGGCTGGCGCGCCTTGCTGGACGGCCAGCCCGCTCCCCTTTTCACCGCCGACCACGTCTTCCGCGCCGTTTACGTGCCCGCCGGCGGCCATGAGGTGGAGTTTTCCTACCAGCCTTCCTGGGCCAAGCCTTCCCTCCTCGCGGCCGTCCTATGGTTCTTTTCCGCGGTAGGTTTCGGGGCCTACTTGTTAAAACAAAGGGGTTCCAAGGTTGAACCGGCCCAGGTCTGACGGCCCCTCCGGGGGCATGGCCGTCTCCCTCGGGCTCTATGGGGCCGTGGCCGCCGCCGCCTTTTTCCCCTGCCTTTTCAGGGGCCAGGCCTATTTCGACAACGACCTCTTGGCCCAATTCGGCCCCTGGCGGGCCTTCCTGAGGAACCAGCTGGCTCTGGGCCATTTTCCCCTTTGGGACCCCTACCTGTTGGGCGGCCAGCCCTTTTTTGCCGACCCGCAGAACATGCTGCTGTACCCCTTGAACTGGCTGACCCTTCCCTTTTACCTGCCCATGGGCTTAAGCCTTTTCTTTTTCCTCCACATGGTCCTCGCGGCCCTGGGGATGCACCTGTGGCTGAAGTCGCTGGGCCTTTCGCAAACCGCCTGCCGGTTGGGCGCCCTTCTTTTTTCCCTTTCGGGCTTCTTTTGGCTGGAAATCATCCACCCGCCCGTGCTGGCGGCCTTTGCCTGGCTGCCCTGGTTTTTTTCCCGGTTGGAGCGCCTGGCGCGGGAACCCAAACCCTTGAACGCCTTCCTTGCCGGCTTTTGTTTCGCCCTTCTGTTCCTCTGTGGGAGTTTTCAGGTGACGGTGGGAGCCCTTTACGGGGGTGCGGCTTACTTTCTTTTCCGGTATTTTCAGGTGAACCGGATCCTTTCCCTCCCCGACTTTCGCGCCTTTTCACTTTTGGCCTTATTTTTTCTTTGGGGCGCCTTTCCGCTTTTAGGCCAATTCATCCCCACCTTGGAATTCGCCCGGTTGAGCGACCGGTATACGCCCGGCGCCCAAACCGAAAAAATGAACTCCAAATATTCCTTGAGCCCCGCCACCCTCGGCCAATTCCTTTTTCCCCGGATGGCGTTGGAGGAGGATGGGGATATGGCCGTGGCGCTCCAGCCCGGCAAGGACAAGTCCGATTTTCCCATGGCCGCCGATTGGGGCTACCTGGGCGCCTGGGTTCCCTTCTTCCTTTGGGGAGCTTGGAGGGGCGGGAAAAAGGCACTGCCCGCCTTCCTATCGGCTTGCGCGGGCCTGGCCCTGCTCTTTTGTTTGGGCCGGTTCACGCCGCTTCATGCCTTCGTTTCCGCCGTCTTGCCCGGCTTCTCCCTGGTCCGGGTTCCCTTCCGTTTTCTTTACCTCTATGTCCTGGCCGCTTCAGCCTTGGTTTCCCTGGGATGGGACTCCTTCTTTTCGGGGGGTTCGGGGCCGGCCTTGGGCTGGAAGTCCCCCCTGGCTTATGCTTTCGCCTTGTGCCTCTTTTCCCTTGGACGGCCTGTCCAAAACTGGCGGGAAATCCTGGCGGTTGGAATCGGATTAGGGGGATTCGGGCTTTACCTTTTTTCACGCTCCAAGCCCTTGGGAAAGGCGCTGGTCCTCACTTCCCTCGTCCTGCCCTTGTGGCTCAACGGCTGGGCTGATTTTGTGCCCGGCCCCGCCTCTAATTTCGATTTCGCGGGGAAATCCCAGGCCATCCTTCAGGCCGCGGATTCGGTGAAGCCCGCCCGCCTGGTCTTCTTGAACGAGGAAATGTACTACCCGATTGAGGTGGGAGGTAAAAAATACCTGGTGAACTATCCCCAGAACGCCGCTTGCGCTCTGGGCATCAGGAATCTCGGGGGCTACGATCCCCTGAAATTGCAGGCCAAGATGGACGTCGGAAACCTTCCTTTCCCGGTGGTGGCCCAGTTGGGCGCGGTGGGCGGGCTCCTGACCCAGACTAATTACGGGGCCATTCCGGGTTTCAAGCTGGAATCCTTCCCGCCTTACCTGTTTTACCGGCGGCTGGAATCCGCCGCCCTGGCTTTAGGGCCCGATTCCATTCAATGTGGGCTGGAAAGGGATGGAACGGACGACCAGGTCTTCTCGGTGGACCTGCCCCAAGCCGGCCAGGTGGCTTTCACCGAAACCATGTACCCCGGATGGAAAGCCTGGGTGGACGGCCAAGCCGCCCCCCTTTCCACCGCCGACCACATCCTGAGGGCCCTGGATTTGACGGCGGGGCGCCATGAGGTGGAGTTCAAGTTTGAGCCGGTGTGGTGGACGCCCATCCGGGCCGGGCTGGCCCTTTGGTGCCTGGCGACCCTGCTGGGCCTATTGGCGGCCCTGCGCAGGGGTTTCTTTTTCCTGCTCCAAAAAATTTATTACTCCGTGGGCGGGCATGGGTTGGGGCGCATCAAGGTCCTGCGCTGGGCCTACGGCTTGCTTTTCCGGTTTTTCAAGCCCCGATCCGTCGTGGTCCAAGGCCACCGCATGTGGTTGGATGACAAGGACACCCTGGAGCTGGCGGTCCATGAGGTTTACGAGCCCATGGAGACGGCCCTGTTGAGGGAACACCTGAAAGAAAACCAAACCTTTGTCGATGTGGGGGCCAATATCGGTTATTACACGCTCTTGGCGGCCAGGGCGGTGGGTCCCAAAGGCCGGGTTTACGCCTTCGAGCCCGACCCGGCCAATTTCAGGCTCCTGGAAAAAAACGTGGCGCTCAACGGCTATCACCGCAATGTGGTGATGGTGAACAAGGCCCTTTCCAGCGAGAGCGGAACGGCCAAACTTTACCTGAACCCGGTCAACCGGGGGGACCACCGCATCTACAATACCCGGGACGGGCGCGAATCCGTGGACATCGAAACGCTGGCACTGGACGAATACCTGAAAAAATTGGACCAAAAAGTACATTTCATTAAAATGGATGTCCAGGGCGCGGAAGCCGCGGCGCTGGGCGGCATGAAGGGTTTGATCCGCAAAAGCGGGGGTTTGAAGCTGGTGACCGAGTTTTCGCCGGGCGCCCTGAAGGCCTTCGGGACCGATCCGCGCAAGTACCTGCGCGACCTTCAGGCCCTGGGTTTCCGGCTCCTGGAAATCTCCGAGAAGCAAAAGACGGTCCAACCCGTCACGCCCGCGCGGTTGATGAGGCGCAAATGGGGCGGCAGCGAGGATTACACGAATCTTTTCTGTGTAAGAAAAAAATAAGGCCGACCCAAAGGCGCGAAGCCGCCAAGAAAATTTTTATCTTTGGCCTTCTTGGCGTCTTCGGGGCTTCGGGTTGGGCCTTCGTTCAATTTTCAACTAAGGATATTTCATGCTCGCCAAAAACCAGTTCGTCCGGTCCCACGGCCTGGGCAACGACTACATCGTCATGGATCCGGCTTCCCTTTCCTTCCAGTTGACCCCCGCCAACATCGTGCGCATCTGCAACCGCAACACGGGCGTGGGATCGGACGGCCTATTGGCCCTGGAAAAATCCGCCTCCTCGCTGGCTAAATTGAGGATCTACAACCCCGACGGCAGCGAGGCGGAAAAAAGCGGCAACGGCCTGCGCATCTTCTGCAAGTTCCTCTTCGAGCACGGTTATACGGAAAAAACCTTTTTCGAGATCGAGACGGCCGGGGGAAAGGTTCAGGCCCAACTGCATTTGGTGGTGGGCAAGGCCGCCGCGGTCACCGTGGACATGGGCAAGGCGGAATTCAAGGCCTCGAAGATCCCCGTCAACGTGCCCCATCCCGAAGCCGAGGTCCTGGACAGGCGGGTCCCCCTTTCCCCGGACGGCGACGGCCTGGCCATCAATTGCGTCTCCATGGGCAACCCCCACTGCGTGGTTTTCGCCAAGGACATCGACGACGCCGAAAAATGCGCCCATGAGATCGGGCCCATCTTGGAAAAACACCCGCTTTTCCCCAACCGCACCAACGTGCAATTCGCGGTGGTCGACAACCGCAAGGAGGTTTCCATCCGCATCTGGGAGCGGGGCGCGGGCTACACCCTGGCCTCCGGCTCCTCTTCCTGCGCGGTGGCCGCGGTCTGCGTGAAAACGGGCAAGACCGACCGGGAACTGACGGTCCACATGCCGGGCGGCGACCTCTTCCTGAAGGTCGGCGGGGACTTTGAGCTGACCATGCGCGGACCCGTGGAGGAAATCTGCCTGGGCACGGTCACCGGCGAGCTGCTGCAATTCCTCGAACCCCCCCCGTAAAAACTAACTCCAAACCTCATTAACCACGGAGGACACAGAGTACACAGAGGTAAATTCATCTTTTTCCCGGAGAAATCTTTAAGTCTTACTCTGTGCCCTCCGTGTACTCTGTGGTTCAATTTTGGTGTTGCATCGGCTTGAGTCTGTCCCACGACGGCACTACAATGCCCTTTCATTTCCATTCCAGGAGGTTCCCATGCCGCTGCAGGAAGGCAGTCCCGCGCCCGATTTCAGCCTCAAAGCCACCGACGGCAGCACCGTCCAGTTGTCCCAGTTCAAGGGCAAGAAAAGCGTGGTTCTCTACTTTTACCCCAAGGACGACACGCCGGGATGCACCAAGGAGGCCTGCGGCTTCCGCGACGACATCTCCCAGATCACGGCCAAGGACGCGGTGGTGCTGGGGGTCTCCGTGGACGACAACGCCAGCCACAAGGCCTTCACGGAAAAGTTCCACCTGAATTTTCCCCTCTTGTCCGACAGGGGGGGCGCGGTCTCCAAGGCCTATGACGCCTTCCGGATGGAAAAGGGCAACAGCGCCAGGGTGACGGCCGTCATCGACAAGGAAGGCAAAATCAGGAAGATCTTTCCCCAGGTCAATCCCGAGGGCCACAGCCAGGAAGTCTTGAAGTTCCTCTAAGAAGCACCAAACCAACCGAAAGGCAAGAAATGAAGACCAAGCTCAATCAGCGATCCGCCATGATGACCGAGGGGGACAAGCGGGCCCCCAACCGCGCCATGCTGCGGGCCGTGGGGTTCAAGGACGAGGACTTTAAGAAGCCCATCATCGGGGTGGCTTCGGCCTGGAGCGAGGTGACCCCCTGCAACATCCACCTGAACGAATTGGCCGAGCGGGTGAAACGGGGCGTGGTCTCGGCCGACGGTTTCGGCCAGATCTTCGGCACCATCACGGTCTCCGACGGCATCGCCATGGGCCACGAGGGCATGAAGTTCTCCCTGGTGTCCAGGGAAGTCATCGCCGATTCCATCGAGGTGGTTTCCAACGCCGGGCGCTTCGACGGCCTGGTGGCGATCGGCGGCTGCGACAAGAATATGCCGGGCTGCCTCATGGCCATGGGGCGCCTGAACATCCCCGCCCTCTTCGTCTACGGCGGCACCATACTGCCCGGCAAATGCGACGGCAGGGACTTGGACATCGTTTCGGTCTTTGAGGCCGTGGGGCAGTATAGCTCCGACAGGATCGACCACGGCGAACTGGAGCGGATCGAGAAAAACGCCATCCCCGGCCCCGGCTCCTGTGGGGGCATGTACACGGCCAACACCATGGCTTCCGCCATCGAGGCCATGGGCATGGCCCTTCCCCACGATTCCTGCCAGCCCGCGGTGGGCGAACCCAAGCGCCTGATCTGCGACCGGGCCGGCCAGGCCGTGGTGGAACTCCTGAAGAAGGGCATCCGGCCCAAGGACATCATGACTAAGAAGGCCTTTGAGAACGCCATCACCGTGGGTTTTGCCCTGGGCGGATCCACCAACATCGTCCTGCACCTGATCGCCATCGCCAAATCGATCGGCGTGAAGCTGGCCCTGGAGGATTTCGACCACATCGGCAAAAAAGTTCCCCACCTGGCGGACCTGAAACCCAGTGGAAAATACGTGGCCGCGGACCTGGACCGCATCGGCGGCATCCCCGCGGTCATGAAGCTGCTCCTGGAGGCCAAGCTGCTCCACGGAGACTGCCTGACGGTCACCGGGAGGACGGTGGCCGAAAACCTGGAATTGGCCGCGCCCCTGTCCAAGAACCAGCCCATCATCAGCTCCCTGGCCAAGCCTCTCTATCCCACCGCCCCCATGGTGATCCTCAAGGGCAACCTGGCGCCGGAGGGCGCGGTCGCGAAAATCTCAGGGTTAAAGGTCATCACCCACACGGG
>JASHQZ010000262.1 GCA_030038835.1 candidate division FCPU426 bacterium | reverse complement strand
AGCGAAAGCCTTGAGGAGATCCGTAGGATGGGTCTATCCTTGCTCCATGTCCAACCGACCTTGGTCTGTCCTGTTCCTGGCCTTCGGAATCGTCCTAGGGGGGGGTGCCTCGCCTTCCCACTCCCAAACCTCCCTTCCCCCCCTGACCGAAGACCAGCAATGCCTCCAGGTCCTCAATCGCATCACCTTCGGTCCCCAACCCGGCGACCTGGAAAGGGTGAGGCAAATGGGCGTCCAGGCTTTTATCGAAGAGCAGTTGGCCCCGGAAAAGATCGACGATTCCGCCTGCGAAAAGGACTTGGCGTGCTTTCCCGTGCTTCGGGATTCCATCCTCACCCTTTACCTGGAATACCCGCACCCCGCCATCCGCCTTTTCCGCCCCGATCTGAGGAACAAGGTCTACACGCCCTCGGAAGAGAGCATGGGCTATGAGCATATCAACGAGATCGCTTCCCAACTGGCCGCGGCCAAGCTGACCCGAGCGGTGGAGAGCAAACGCCAGCTTTACGAGGTGATAGTGGATTTTTGGTATAACCATTTCAACGTGGACTTCGACAAGGACGGCGTCCAATGGCTCGTGCCTTCTTACGAGAAGGAAGCCATCCGCCCCTATGCCATGGGCAAGTTCCTGGACCTCCTGACCGCCGTGGCCAAAAGCCCCGCCATGCTCATCTACCTGGACAACAACACCAGCTTGGCCGATCCGAAGTTCAAACCCCAGCCGGCGCCCGGCGGGCCTGGCGGCGCGGGCGGGATGATGATGCAAAGCCCCCCCGGGAAAGGCATGCGCCTGAATGAGAACTACGCTCGGGAGCTGATGGAGCTTCACACCCTGGGCGTGGACGGCGGCTACACGCAGAAGGACGTGATCGAGGCCGCCCGGGTCTTGACCGGATGGGGGGTGAGGGGCCTCAATACCGACACCGCGCCGGTGCCCATCGCCTTTGAATTCAAGCCTTGGCACCACGACACGAACCTGAAAACCGTCCTGGGCCATAGCTTCGGGCCGGATGACGGCGTCAAGGAGGGCGAGGAACTGCTGGCCATGCTCAGCCGCGAGCCCGCCACCGCCCGTTTCATCGCCAAAAAACTTTGCCAGCGCTTCGTGGCCGACGACCCGCCGCCCGCCCTGGTCCGGAGGGTCGCGGAAAAATTCCTGGAAACCGACGGGGATATCCGGGAGACCTTGAGGGCCCTTTTGGAGTCGCCCGAGTTCTTGGATCCCCGGTATTACCGGGCCAAGGTCAAGACGCCTCTCGAGTACGCGGCCAGCGCCCTGAGGGCCGTCGGCGCCCAATCCACGGACTGGGGCTGGGTGAACCAGAACCTGGAAGCCATGGGCGAACCCCTTTACCGCTGCGAACCTCCCACGGGTTATCCCCAAGTGGCGTCCCTATGGGTGAGTTCCTCGGCGGTCCTGGCCCGCGCCAACTTCGCCACCCGGCTCTTCGCCTACCCGGACAAGGGTTCCCAGCGCTTTAACCTGGAGCCTTTCAAGGCCGAAGGGCCGGAAAACAGCCTGGACCGGGCTTTTGACTTTCTTTTGGAGGACCAGGTTTCCGATTCCACCCGGAAGGCGCTGGCGACCGGCGACGTTTCTTCGTTGGACCCCCAAAAGGCCGGGGCCTTGGTTTTGGCCTCGCCCGATTTTCAGAGGAAGTAATTTTGAATCGCACTATTCCCCCTCTGAAAGAGGGGGAATGGGTTTAGAAAACCTATGAAGATGATAATTCAGCCCACCAAGGAGATAACCAATGGAAGATAAAAGCCTTCCCAACCTGTCCCGTAGGGATTTCCTCAAGCTCAGCGGCGCGGCCATGGCGGGCCTGGCCTATTGGTCTATGCCCCCCTGGCTCCACGCCGCGGCCAGCCTTTCGGCAAGCAAGTCCAAAACCCTGGTGGTGCTCTTCCAAAGGGGCGCGGCCGACGGGTTGAATATCCTGGTGCCCTTCAAGGACCCCCTCTACCAAAAGGCCCGGCCCACACTGGGTTTGGCCTATGCCGGGGGAGGGGTGCTGGATCTGGATGGTTCTTTCGGGCTTCACCCTTCCCTCGCCCCGCTTTTGCCGCTTTGGAAATCCGGCCAGCTGGCCTTTGTCCATGCCGCCGGGTCCCCCAACCCCACCCGGTCCCATTTCGACGCCCAAGACAACATGGAATCCGGGACTCCCTTCAACAAGGGGACTTCCGACGGATGGCTCAACCGGAGCCTCGCTTGCCTGCCCTCGGCAGGCACCGACCCCCTTTGCGCCATCGCCTTTTCCGCCCGCCAGCCCCGTATCCTGCAGGGAGGTTTTCCGGTGGCGTCCATTGACAACCTGGAAAACTACGGCTTCACCCACGGCCCCATGGACCTGGACGCGCTGCAAAGGATGTACGGGGATGCTTCCGGTTCCCTGCTTTCCAAAGCCGGGCGCCAAACCTTTGATACCGTGAGCCGCGTGCAGGACATCCTGAAATCAAGCCCGGCCGCCCCCGAATCTGCGGGTTACGGCTATGGCGACTTCAACCACAGGCTTTCGGACCTGGCGCGGATCCTCAAATCCGGGGCGGGCGTCAAGGCCGCTTTCCTGGATATCGGCGGCTGGGACCACCACAACGAGGAAGGTTACCGATTGGACTACCTGTTGAGGGAATGGTCGAAGGGGCTGGCGGCCTTTTGGCGGGACTTGGGCGACAAGGCTTCCGACGTGGTGATGGTTTCCATGACCGAATTCGGCAGGACCCTGGCGGAAAACGGCGCCCGGGGCACGGATCACGGGAGGGGCGGGGTGATGTTCCTGATGGGCGGCCCGGTCAAGGGCGGCAAGGTTTATGGGAAATGGCCGGGCTTGGAGACGGAAAACCTTGAGGATGGCCGCGACCTCAAGGTAACCACCGACTTTAGGCAGGTTCTCTCCGAGGCGCTCTCCGGCCATTTGGGGATTCAAAGGCAGGCCTCGGTATTCCCGGGTTTCAATCCGGGTCCGGCCTTGGGGTGGATTTAGAACCCCTAACAAAAACCCAAACTCTTACCACAAAGGGCACAAAGTACACAAAGTGAGACAAAAAACGCTTTAAAAAAACATGGTTTAACTTCGTGTGCTTTGTGCCGATTCACCTTAAAGGAGTTAATGAAATCGGTACTATACCGACCTCTTTAACAATTTTATGGAAGGTCGGCATGTGTACTTCGTGGTGAGAGATTTTTGTTAAAGCCTCTTAATATTTAAGGGCCTTGCGGATGGCCAGGCTGTCCTTGAGGACTTCCCTAAAGGTCTCAAAGGTGATTTGGGTGGCGGCGTCGGACTTGGCTTTGGGCGGGTCCGGGTGCACCTCCATGAAAAGGCCGTCCACTCCCACGGCCACCGCCGCCCGCATGAGGTCGGGCGCGTGTTCGCGGGTTCCACCGCTGGAGGTCCCCTTGGCCGCGGGCTGTTGAACGCTATGGGTGCCGTCGAAAATGACCGGGCATCCTGTTTTTTTCATCTCCGGTATGCCCCTGAAATCCACAACGAGGTTGTTGTATCCGAAGGAAGTGCCCCTCTCGGTCAACCAGATGTTCTTCTGGCCCACTTCCATCATCTTGCCGATGACGTGGATCATTTCCCAAGGCGCCATGAACTGGGCCTTTTTGACGTTGACCACTTCCCCATGCCGGGCCGCCTCCCTTAAAAGGCTGGTTTGGCGGGAAAGAAAAGCGGGGATTTGGAGCACGTTAGCCACCTTGGCCGCGGCCTTGACCTCGCCGATCTCGTGGATATCCGTTAAAACGGGGATGTTGAATTTCTTTTTCACTAAAGCCAGGTCGGCCAGGCCCTTCTTGAGTCCGGGCCCCCGGAAACC
>JASHQZ010000261.1 GCA_030038835.1 candidate division FCPU426 bacterium | reverse complement strand
TTGGTGATGGCCTTGGTGGTGTTGCCGGCCTCGTCCAGGCTGTTCATGATGCGCCGGGCCGCGGCGGTCTTGGCGTCCTTGCGACGGGTCCAGGCCATTTCCCCGATGCCGTTGGCGTTGTCGGCGATGGGCCCGAAGGAATCCATGGCCAGGTTGTCCCCGGTCAGGGCCATCATGCCCACGCCGGTTAGGGCGATGCCGTAAAGGATGTAAATGAGCCGGTCGGCGAGGGGCAGGGAAGAGAGGGTGCCGAAGATGGCGTAGGAGACGACCAGGATGAAGGCCACCATCAAAAGCGACCAGGCCGCGGACTCGAACCCGACCGAGAGTCCCGTGATGATGACGGTGGCGGGACCGGTACGGGTGGATTCCTTGATGTCGTTGACCGGAGCGGCGGAGACCTCGGTGAAATAACGGGTCAGCACGAAAAGCACGACCACCAGGATCGTTCCCAAGGAAACGCAAAAGCAGGGCCGCCACCAGCCGCCGGGGGAGGACTGCAGGTAATAACCCGCGATGGCGGCCGAGAGGAGGATGGACCCCAGGGCCGAGATAATGAAGCCCCTGACCACGGGGACCAGGGCGTTTTCCTTGGACTTGCCCCTGTCCCTGGCCCGCACCATGATGCCGCCGATGATGGAGGTAAAGACCCCGCTGGCCAGCACCATGAGGGGGTAGAGGATCCAGGCCATTTGCCGGGTGAGCTCGAACAAGGCGATCCCCAGCATGAGGACGGACACGATGGTGACGCCGTAGGACTCAAAGATATCCGCGGCCATGCCCGCGCAGTCGCCCACGTTGTCGCCCACCAGGTCGGCGATGACGGCCGGGTTGCGGGGGTCATCCTCGGGGATTCCGGCCTCCACCTTGCCCACCAGGTCGGCCCCCACGTCCGCAGCCTTGGTGTAGATGCCGCCGCCCACCCGCATGAAAAGGGCCACCAGGGTGCCGCCGAAGCCGAACCCCAAAAGGGCGTCCGGCGCGGCCGTGCCCAGGACCATGAAAACCACGGTGGGGCCCAGGAGCCCAAGGCCGATGGTGAGCATGCCGGTGACGGCACCGGCCCGGTGCGCGGTGTGGAAGGATTCGGCGAAGCCCTTGCGGGCGGCCTGGGTGACCCGCACATTGGCCTTGACCGCCATGCGCATGCCGATCTGCCCCACGGCCAGGGAAAAGAAGGAACCCATTGCGAAGGCGATGACGCGGGCCACGCCGATGGCCAACTTCACGCCATCCGGGGAAAGCGCCGCGAACCTCTGCAAGGCCTCGTTGGAGGGGGGGATGACGTAAACGGAAAAGAAAAGGGCCACCGCCAATACGGCCATGATGGGAAGGATGCGCTGGAGCTGTTGCTTGAGGTAGGCCTTGGCGCCGTAACTAATGGCCAGCCAGATTTTCTTCATTTCCCGGTCGCCCACGGGCTCCCTCAAAACCAGGGCCCGCAGGTAAAAGGCGTAGGCCACCGCCAGGATCGAGATGGCGCAGATGCAGCCCAGGGCGGTTTGCTCGAACGGCGAGAGACCTTGCATCATGGCGGGCCTTTCCAAGGCGGGAATGAACCGTTGATCCAGGTTTGGACCCGGCAGTTTCCGGAAACGCGGCCATTTTAATGAATCAGGCAGGGGCTGGGTAGGATTGTTTGGGGAAAGGCCGGGACAGGCGGGATGGAGGTACCCCGACCTTCTAACAAAACCTAATTTGAACCACCAAGGCACTAAGGGCACCAAGAACTGCAAAAACAAAATTAATCAAAAATACTCAAAACCTTGATGTTTCTTGTGCCTTTCTTGGTGCTCTTGTGCCGATTCACCATAACTGAGTTAATGAAATCGGTACTATACCGACCCCTTTAACAGCTTTATGGAGGGTCGGCATGGTGTCTTGGTGGTTCGGTTTTCGCCGTGGGGTCTTTAGGTCAGTCTTCTTCCAAAAGGGCGAATTCCCGCTGGGGCGCGCCGCAGGAGGGGCATTTCTCCGGCAGGCCTTCCTTGCGGTGGATCAACTGCCCGCATTTGGAACAGCGCCACAATAATTCCGTGGATTCGGAAACGGCGTCGTACCGGTAATTGTTCAGGATCTTGATCTTGGGGATGAATTTCACCTCAGTGGCCATGGGCACCTCGCATTGGTTTGTTGATTCAATGTAAGCCCGGTGGGAAGGGGTATGGAATGGGGTATCAGGTTAATTTTGGGAAAAAGAAAAACCCGCAAGGAATAACCGCCTAATTCGCGGCTGATTTCAGGAAAGCCAGTTGGGGAAGAAGGTCAGCACGACCGACAACAACCCTAAAAGGATGATGACAGCCCCCGTGGTAACGGCCAAAACGTTGGACGGCCAGCGGTTGACACGGTCGCCCAATAACTTCCTGTCGTTTGTCAGCAGGAGCAGGAAGATCAAAACAATCGGAAGAAGGAGCGCGTTGCCCGCCTCCACGATGATGGTGATGGTCACCAGCGGGATGTTGGGGATCAGGACGATGGCCGCAGCCAAGACCACCCCGGCCGCGTAAAAGGAATAAAAGCGTTTCGCCTTATGGACGCGGTAGTTCAGGCTGTGGGGCCACCCGAAGGTTTCGGCGAAGGCCCAGGCGGTCGAGATGGCCACCACGAAGGCCCCCAGGAAGGCGGCGCTGGCCAGGCCCACGGCGAAAAAGGCACCCGCGTATTGCCCGGCCAAGGGGATCAGGGCGCTGGCGGCCTGGGATGCGTCGTCGACATTGATGTGGTGGACATAGAGGGTGGCGGCGGTGGCGATCACGATGAAGGCCATGACCAGCTCGGTTACCACAGCCCCGATGGCCGTTTCCAGGCGCTCGAAGGGAAGGTCTTTCTCCTGGAGCCGCTTGTCCACCACAGCGCTTTGTTGGTAATAAATCATCCAGGGCATGATGACCGCGCCAATGAGGCCGATCACCACCAGGATGAAATCGCGGGTGATGGAATGGAAGGGAAGGGTGAAAAGGCCGCGGCCCACCTCCCCCCAGTCCGGATGGGCCATGAAGGCGGCCGGTATGAAAAGAAGGTCCACCGCGCAGAAAACGAGGGCGATGTATTCCGCCTTCCGGTAGGAACCGGTCATGACGACGAATAAAAGGAGCAGGGCCGAAACGGACACGGACA
>JASHQZ010000003.1 GCA_030038835.1 candidate division FCPU426 bacterium | reverse complement strand
GCCGATCGAGCCGAAATAAACCGTGTCGTAGGCGGGCCTTGGGTTGTTGTAGTCGGTCAAGGGGCCGCTGGGCGCGTTGCCGTAGTCCAGGATCACCTCATAGCTGACGGGCGCGGCCGAGGAGGCGTATTCCCGTTGGAGGAACAGGTTGACGGACACGGCCGCGCCCCCCGCCGCGTAACCCCCGTTCACCCCCGTGACCGCGAAGCAAAGGGCGTTGGTCACGCTGCTGGCGTTGGCCACGGTCACGAACTCGCCTCCGGGCTGGGTGAGGGTGAGATAGTCCGTGGCCCCGGGCGTGGGGGAAGGGGCATAGACGGCCGCCGCGGTCCCGCCGCTGGCGGTCTGGAGGTAATAGGAGGTATTAAAACCCGTGACGATGTAGCCGGGGTAATTGGAGGTGGTCACGCCCACGGAGCCCGGGTAGCTGTTGCCCGTGGCGATGTTGCCGTCCGTGATGCTCACGTCCATGGAATTGCTTCCCGAGGTCACCGTGACCCCGAAGGACAGAACCCCGCCGGAGAAGGCCATGGCCGCGGTGCCGCCCGTCACCGGCGAGGAGCCCTTGGGCACCCAAACCCCCTCGGGCTGGGCCGGAAGCCCGGTCAGGCTGTCGTAAAACCCCACCGTGACGGTGTCGGAAAAGCTGGAGTCGAAGACGCCCCCGTTGTAGGCATTGACCACGAAGGTAAGGGCGTTGTTGGAAACGGTATTGTAGGTCACGCCAGAGGAGGAAGTGGGGGAAACCCAGGAAACGGCCTCATTGGCCGCCCATAGGGGGGCGGCGGCGAAAAGCGCCGCGAAAAGGCCTAATATTTCAAGTGATAAGAGCAGGTGAAACGAATAAACAAGCCTTTTGGGGGGTATTGGCAAGATTTTGACCCATCGCATAGGTTTAAGGATATCCCCCTTTGGGATTCTAATCAAGAAAACGGGTGAACGGGTGGTGTATCAGTTTGAAATGCCAAAACTTCTTCCACCCTCACCCCGTCCCTCTCCACTCGAGGGAGAGGGGGAACCTCGCCAAAACCCTCGCCCCTTGGGGGAGAGGGTAGGGTGAGGGTGCCGTTGGCGTTGCTGAAAAACCAAACTGAGACACTACCGGTGAACGGGTAATGGGTGAGTTTTCCGGCATTCCGGGGAACCCTTTGGCGGCTCGGCTTCCACCCCTTCGAGCGGCCCTTCGGTTCCCTCAGGGCAGGTAGGCTCACCGCGGTCCGCCTCAGGGCTTTCCCTGTCGAAGGGCTCGAAATGGCCGAAAAGGCGTCTTGAGCAAAATTGGGTCTTCCCAAGGGAAAGGCATTTCCCTTTGAGGTGGGAAAAAACTTTATCAGTAGAAAACCTGAGGGCCCGTCACCAGGTGTCGCGGACGTTGACGACGCTCACGTTGTTGTTCCAAATGATATTGGGCGCGGCGCCCTGGGCCACCAGGGCCTGCCGGACCATGACCTGCATGCCCTCCGATTCCCCCGAAATGCCCACCTCAAACCCTCCCGGGAAATAACTGCCCGTTGCGGTGGCGGCGGTGGCGAACTGGGGCACGGTGACCGGATCCCCCGGGAAAAGGGTGCTGTTGGGGCTTACCCCATAGCCGAAACCGCTGGAGATCACTCCCGTGAAAATATGGGATAAAACGGTGACGGGCCCTTCCGTGATGCTGGCGGGAGCAACGGCGATAAAGCTGGAACCACCGCTTAGGGTGTAAAAGGCCGTGGAAGGGGTGGTTTGGGTGGGATCGAAACCGTAGGAGAGCGTATAGGCGGAATTGGTGGGGCATAAATTGGTCCCCGCCGCGGCCAGCCAGTTAATGACCGCGGTTTGAAGGACGCCATCCGTAATATTGTTGATCTCGTTGGCGTCCGGGTATTGGGTGCTTTGCCATTCCACCAGGTTGTAGGTGGAGCCGGCGCGCAGGGGCCTGGGGTTGTTGGTCGTGAGGTAATAGTAATAAAAGCGGTAAAGGTCGATGATCACGGTCGCGGGAAGCCCCTTGTAGTTCCCGGTGCTGTAGGTGACGCCCTTTCCATAAATGGTGGCCGGGGCGGTGTAAATGGTCTTCCCGACGGTCTGGGGGCTGTCGTAGGCCGCGAATAGGAGGCTGTCGCCGAAATCCGACGCAACCGCCGTGGTGGGCGAGAAGGAGCCCGCCACGGGGGTGCCGCTCACCTCCGCGGGCTGCTGGAGGGCCAATTTGGATACGGAGAGGATGGGATAGTTTGTTTTGGTATTGGACGACATCCCGGCCGTCACCAGGGCCGTGAAAGAAGCCCCCGACCCGGCCGTGTCGTCCTGGAACATGTGGTGGCTGGCCCCCAAAGTGGCGTGCAGCCGCACCATGGTGTCGCTGTTAATTTGGCCCAGGTCCACGCGCATCTCATCGGCCGCCATGCCCTGCTGGACCTTCAGGAAAAGGTAGGTCATGGCGGGCGTGATGATGCCGATGATGGCCACCGAGATCATCAGCTCCACCAGGGTGAATCCACTTTCGTGGAGTTTTAAGTTTTGAGTTTTGAGTTTTGAGTTAAGGGAGTTTTTCAGCCCACGGCTGAAGAACCTTCGGCAATTTAAAATTAAGAACTCAAAATTTAAAATTTGTTTTTTTGGGCCCATGGTCGTCACCGGTCGATCGTCAAGCCGAGCAGGTGCCACGCGTAGTCCAGCGGGTAATTGTGCCGGTAGGCCTGGACGGCCACCATATAATCGCCTTGGGCGAAGGTGACCGCGGCGCTGGTCGCGGGGACCGGCCATTGGTAGGTGACGGGGAAGGAATTCGTGGAAATGAGGTAGGTGGGATTGGTGTTCAGGGTCCCGAAGGTGGCCGGGCTGTTATCCTCGATGTTGAGCCAGCTGCTGCCCTCGTTCGTGGAGTAAAGCAGGTTCATGTCCACGCTCACGCTCTCGGAGTAGGTGCTGCTGGCCAGGGTGGGGTAGCCCGGGTATTCCTCGGTATAGAAGTTGGCGGTTTCCGAGGTCTGCCCGGGGAACCGGAACCAGATGTTGCTCGTGGGGCCGCTGGCGATGGTGATGCCGTCGATGGTCTCCGAGGTGCCCGTGGTGACCGCGCCGTCCACCACCAGGTTGATGGTGGTGGGATCGCTGTACTGATAGGTGGGGTTGTCGCAATACATCTCCACCAGCGGGACCTGGGTGATATGGGCGTTCCCGCTGTAATTGCCCCCATCCAGGAAGCTGCGCAGCATGAGGACCATGCCGATCTCGCCCAGGGTGTTGGTGCCTATGTTTTCCGCGATGGACAGCCCGGATTCCACCACGTAGGCGTATTGGACGGTCCCGGCCGAGTTGGTGACGGCCATCTGCACCACGCCCGTGCCGATAAGGCTCGTGCCCGCGTTGGTGGTGTAAAAAACGCGGTCGGTGGTGTCGCTGCTCACTTCGGCTAAATGCAGGGCGGTGCGCATGGTCGTGGCGTCATAAGGCAAGTCGCTCCACTCGGGGCTTGTCTGGGTGCTGTCCAATTGAAAGGGCCGCATATTGCCGCTGTCATCGGTGATGCTGGGGGGCAGCGGATAGGTGAAAATGTTGTAGGTGGTGACGCCCAGGGAGGTCAGCGTAACCGTTTGGGTCGTGGGGCTACCCCCATTATGGTTCATCTGCCCGGTGCTCGTGGTGTAGGAATTGTCCCCGCTCTGGCAGGTTCCGTTATAGAAGGCGCAGCAGCCGACGGCCCCGGCCCGGTCGCTTTGCAGGCGCCCCAGCCCGTTGAGGGATTGGCCGCTGTTGCCGGTGGAGATGGTCGAGGAGACCGTGGTAGGCAGGTTGGCGTAATCCTGCCGGAAAAAGGTGCTGTTGGAGGGGTTGGTCGTCAGGTTCACGGGCAGGTTCCCGTTGGACTCCCACTCGCCGACCTGGCTGTCCGGGTAAAGCTCGCCCATCCAGGTCCTGGCGTACCAGGTATTGTTGGTGTTGGCCGGGATATGGACGTTGTACAACTGGGCGTTGGTCCAATTGACCATTTCCGAGGCCGCGGTGACTCCATTTGCGGCCGTGGTGGTATAAAGGTTGGAGCAAATGGTGACGCCCCCGGGATAGGGATCTTTGTTGGACCCGAATTCACCCCCGAAGCCGTAATAATAATAGGTCCAGCCGTTCATGGCGGTCCAAATGCTGGTGGTGTTCAGGAGGGCTTGCCGGATCACCTGGAAAAAGCGGGGCAGGTCCACGAAATTGGAATCCACGCCGGTGTTCCAGCCGTTGACGTTCCCCGCCGCGCCGAAGCCGCTGTAGCCGTCTTTGTACATATTGGGGGTCGTGCCGGTGGTGCTGCTTCCATCCTTGAACCACCAGTTGTAGCCGCTGGTTTGGATGGTCGCGGCCGCCCCGGTCACTTCGACGCCCCCCACCTTGGTGTCCAAATAAGGTTCGTCCCTCGGGTCGCCCAGGAACTGGTATTGCTCGGTGGTGGGCGGCGGGTTGTTGAAGCCCGTCCACACGTAGGTGCGGGAAAGGTTGCAGATGTCGGAAGGAGGGTTGCCGGAAGACCAAACATAGGTGGAAGTGTTGTTGCTTTGCATGTAAACGTTGGCGCCGATGCGCGTCTCAATGGTGTGCACTCCGGTGGTCAGGGTATAGCCCGACGAGTAAGGGTTGCCCAGGTAGGTGACGGGGCCGGTCAGGGTGGTGGCCTCGGGAAGCGTCATGGTAATGACCCACCGCGCCGTGTTCTTGGGCGAGCCGTCGGGGGCCCCGGTGCTGGCCAGGTCCTCGGCCGTAAAGGTGAGGGGGCTGGTGAGGGAGGTCATGTCCGGGCTGCAGGGGATGTATTCCAGGCCGTAAAGCCGGTCCGCCGGGGCCAAGCCGCCATCGGCCGTGGCCGCGCCCGAGGTGGCCGTGGAGGGGCCGCTGTCGCAGCGAAGCCGGGTATTGTAAAGGGTGATCAAAAGCTGGTTGTTGGACCCCACGAAGGTCACGCCGAAACTGACCGGGTTGGTGCCGTCGCTGACCGACCCCGCGTAGATGCCCGTGGCGCCGCTGGAGGGCACGCTGGTGAAGGAGTCGTATTGGTACTTGACCGTGGCGCCGTCCGCGGCGGTGGCGGCCAGGGAGGCCCCGATAATGGCCGTGACGCCGTTGATGGCCGCGGTGTCCCCGGTGAACTGGCTTTTGGTCACGTCCGGGAAAAAGAGGCTGATGTCCGTCTTGGGGTCCTGGCTGGTGGGATAGTTGGTGTCCAGGTTGGTGGCGACATTGTCAAACCCGTCCAAATAAGCGTAGACCCTCAGGGTCACGGCCACGCTGTTGGCCGCGGCGGAGGAGGCGGGGGAATAAAGCAGCTCGGGGTGGGTGACCACGCGGATGTTGGCGTCGCTCCCGTTGTAGGCGATGGGGTTATTGCCGATGTCCTGGCTGTTCGGGTCCTTGGCCGCGTCCGAGTAGTTGCGAAGGGGGGGCAGGGGCAGTAATTCCCCGTGCAGGTTGACGATAAGCGCGTTCTCGAAGGACTGGGGCTCGGAAAGCATGTTGTCGAACAGCATGCGCTCGCTGATCTCGGTGACCGGGTCCGAGAGGGTGTCCCCGGGCCCCACGGCGGCGGTGACCGCCTGGTAAAGCGCCACCTCCTCCGGGTACCGCATGGAATTGTTGTACTGGTCGGCCATGGTAAAGAGGGGGGAGGCCACGCCTGACCCGGAGGTCGGAGAATAGGTGTTCCCGTCCACCTTGACCTTTCCATCGTACCCCAGGAAGCCGGGCGTGCCGGAGTTGGGATCGAAGAAATACCCGGCGCAGCCCGTGTTCCCGGCGCAATCCACCGTATCCATCGGGGAATTGCCCGGGTAAAAATAAACCCAGGAGATGGGCCCGTTGTTGCCACCGGAATTAACCACCGTGGTGCTCTGGGCTAGGTTGGAATAGGGGACATATTGGAGGTCGCGGCCGTAGGAGGTGCGGGTGACGTAATGGGGCCTGAACTGGAGGCCGGGCGTGCTTCCGTTGGCGCTGTCGCTTCCGGGGATATTGTTGCCCGCCAGGGAGGCGACGATCTGCTGGAAGTCCGAGGCGAGTTCCCATTCCTGGTCCCACCAGGCCGCGATGTTGTTGATGTCCAGCACGTAAACGTCCATCACCTGGGTGGGCGGCACCAGGCCGGCGTTGGTGGAAAGCATGCCGTCCACCTCGGCCAGCAGCTGTCCCGGCTCAGTGGGGTTTTGGTCCGAGGCGTAGCGCCAGACCTTGACGATGACCTGGCGGAGGTCGGCGTTGTAGGAGATATGGTTGACCAGCACCTGCCGCAGGTAGCGCCAGTTGCCGTCGGTCTTGATGTTGCCGCTCAGGGCGTTGGCGGGGTTGGCCGAGGAGGTGCCCGTGTCCACGGTCTTGTCGGTGGTCAGCACATAGTCGTATTGGGTGCCGTTGCTGTAGTTGTCCAGGAGGTTGATGGCGTTCTCATTGCCGTTCACCAGGGCCCGGAGTTCCTGGTACATTTGGATGGCTTTTTGCGCCGCGAAGGCCCGGTCATTGGTGTTGACCGCCTGTTTGGCCATGAGGGACCGGGCCAGGATGACCGTGGAGGCCATGGTGGCCATGATGGCCGAGGCAATGACCAGTTCCACCAGCGTCATGCCGCTCTCGTTGATGCGTTTCACCCTTCCCATGCCGCCCCTTCCCTTCCTGGGCTAAAAATAGGAGATACCCAAGAGGTTTTTGGTTTCACTGACGTCCTCCCGGTAGACCCCCACCCTGGTCTGGGCGTCCGAGATATACGCCGCGTTATAAAGGACTTCCCCGAAATTACCCGCGCTCCCGTTCAAGGTCATCGTAGCGGCGGCGGCTCCGTTGTAATAGGGCGTCCCCATAATCACCGCGCCGCTGACCAGGCAGCCCGCCCCCACATAGAGGTTGCCCGTCACGAAAAGGACGCCGTTCCAGATGCTCCCCGGCGTCGTCCCCGATTCATCGTCCAGGGTGAGGTTCCCATTGACCACCAAAACCCCGTAAGCCCCCTGTTTCTGGGATTCCGCCCCCAATTGGGTATAGGGATAAGGCTGGCTGGGCCCGTAGGTCACGCTTCCGTCGTAATAGGAAAGTTTCCAATCGCTGGGGATATAGAGCGTGGTGCCCGCCGAGGCGCTGCCCACGTAATCCGCGATGTTTTTGACGTCCGAGAGGGACATGCCGAAGACGTTGGTGGCGCTCAACAAGGATTGCTCATTCGTGTAACACGCTTCTCCGCCGATGAAATTAGAGGTATTGGATCCATTGGGAGGCACACAGGTGAAGGTGAAAGTGGCGGTGGCGGTGGGCGTCTCGGTTTGGGTGTTGGTGTGGGTGTAGGTGAAGGTAAAAGTGGGACTGGGGGTGTAGGTGAAGGTAGGAGTGTCGGTG